>NZ_CEYNSH010000006.1:0-2951 GCF_982872775.1 Psychrosphaera sp.
CGCAGGAGCAAAAGCCAACTGTTATTTGTCCTGCTTTAACGACTTGTTAGCTGTACTTTTATACCCCGCCTTAAGTTCATTTATTTCTTTTGGGCAGTATTTAAAAGCTACTTTATACAGCTCTCTAAATTCTTTTTGTTCATTAATA
This sequence comes from Psychrosphaera sp., assembly GCF_982872775.1. NCBI lineage: Bacteria > Pseudomonadati > Pseudomonadota > Gammaproteobacteria > Alteromonadales > Pseudoalteromonadaceae > Psychrosphaera > Psychrosphaera sp. The sequence goes on from NZ_CEYNSH010000006.1 coordinate 149, forward strand.
TTTGTACCAAGTTCGAGAGTTATGTTCTCAATAACACTAGTCATTAATGATAGCTCTTTAGAAATAGTATGTTCAGGGTTTGCTATTTCACTTTCAGGAATATTCCTCAAACATTCCATTGCCTTTAACACAGGGTTTACGCTTTCGCCTTCTGTGTTTGCATTATTGCCATACCCAAAAAAAGAAATGCTAGAAAGAAAAAACAATATCCATATTTTCATCGAAACTCCTAGTACAGCTAACAGTGTATTAGCAGGAGGTCGGTATAATCCAAAGTACTGACTTTCACAGGCCAGCCCACTTGCTAATAAAAATTTAAATAATCTCATCACTTTAAATACTTTTTGTTCGCTTTACTAGAGCAAAAAGGCTGGAGAAAGCGAGACTTTGTTAAGGAGGTTCTCTAGTAACTCACAAAATCAGTATGATTGGCAAATAAAGTCCCATAAAAACATCTGGTTACTGGTTTGGTTGCGACATCAGTACCCACAACTGGACTTGTTAAATAGGAGATTTTCGAAAATATCAGCCATCTTTAATTACACCTGATTAAACATACAGTGAGTTAGTGATGGCGAAGACTAAGTTCATAGAAAAAGTGAGAGCGGTTTTAAGAGCCAAACGATACAGCCTCAAAACAGAGAAAAGCTATCTTTTTTGGATTAGAAACTTCATTCGATTTAATGATTACAAGCACCCGGAAGAGTGCGGCAATTTTGAAATAGAAGGGTACTTGAACTATTTGGCGACTCAAAGAGAGGTGAGCGCGGCCACGCAAAATTTGGCGTTATGTGCGATTATCTTCATGTATCGCAATGTGTTGCATAGAGAAATTACTGACCTTCAGTATGCGTTTACCAAACGCCAACCAAGACTTCCGACTGTTTTGACTCACCAAGAAGCCGAGTTGATCATCAATCAATTGGAAGGCAAGTATAAACTCATCTGTGCGTTATTGTATGGCACTGGCGCAAGAATAAACGAAGCATTACAACTACGAATAAAAGACTTTAACTTTGAAAACAAAACTATATTGATTTTCAGAGGAAAGGGCCGAAAAGACCGCTACACAATCTTACCTGACTCATTGATAATGGCGCTTCACCAACAGATTCAACTAGCCCAAAAAATACATACGAGAGATTTGGCTGACGGCGAGGGTTATACTTCAATGGACCCTAGTATGCGCAAAAAAATCGGAGTGGCAGCAAAGGATTTTGCTTGGCAATTTATATTTCAGTCTTCAACCAGGTGCCGTCACCCTTATGATGGTTATATTTGTCGACACCACATTCATGAAACTGCGTTCAGAAAGCAGTTAAGAAAAGCGGTCAAGGCGAGTGGAGTTGCTAAACGTGTTACAGCACATACATTCAGACATACGTTTGCGACTCAAATGTTGCAGATGGGCACAGATATAAGAACGGTTCAGGAATTATTAGGTCACACTGACCTCAAAACCACCGAAATATATACCCATGTACTAGGCAGTCGTTACGGATTTACAAGAAGTCCAATCGATTTAGCCAACCTGCAACAAACGTAATTTAGGTAATTTCAACTTAGCCTAGGTATTCCCAAAGTTGTGCTTTTACTTGCCCAGCGTCTTTATTTTTGAGTAAAGCAAATTGACTTTGCCATTCCGAGCTTTCCAAATCAAAAGGTGCATCCTGTTCTTGTTCAATATAAACAAGGGTACCCGGCTCTAACAAAGTATTTTCAAGTAATGATTTAATGGTCGGTTCGACTAAATTTTTATGAAAAGGGGGATCGATAAATACTAGACCGAAAGGCGTATCAATGTTTTTAACGTTCTTAAAAAAGTCGCCTTGTTTGACGGTGATTTGGTGACTTGCGTTTAATAGTTGGCAGTTGTCTTTAAGTTGCTGTGCCGCTTGTTTGTTTAATTCGAAGCACATTACAGTTTCGGCACCACGAGAAGCAGCTTCGAAGCCTAAAGAGCCTGCACCAGCAAAGCAGTCTAAGGTTTTTGCACCACGTACGTCGGTCATTAACCAGTTGAATAAAGTTTCTTTTAATCGATCGGTTGTCGGACGCAGACCGTCTTTGTCATGCACCTTCAAACGACGTCCACGCCATTGACCACCAATGAGTCTAATTTCACCTTTGCTGGTGGATTTAACCGCTTTCTTTTGGGTCCGGTTTGGAAAATTTGAAGAAGCTTTCAAAGTTGTGCCTTTATTCAACAATTGAACAGTTAAAATCTGCTCTAAATTACGTTACTATTGCGGCATATTATCCCGCTCTAGCGTTTACATTTAAAGGTTTTTTTAATGGCAAAGAAGTCAGGCTTCTTTTCTTGGTTTAGAAAAGATAAAGAAGAGTCTCCAAAGCAATCGGACGAGTCTCAAGTTGAGAGTAACAACCCAGTAACCGAAAACGAATCATCTGACGCACAGGTTGACGTTGAAACAACGCCAGAAGTAACACCTGAGCCAGAAGTTACACCTGAACCAGAAGTTTCACCTGAGCCAGAAGTAACACCTGAGCCAGAAGTAACACCTGAACCAGAAGTAGTACCTGAACCAGAAGTTGCACCTGAACCAGAAGTAACACCTGAACCAGAAGTAACACCTGAACCAGAAGTTTCACCTGAACCAGAAGTTTCACCTGAGCCAGAAGTTTCACCTGAGCCAGAAGTTGCACCTGAGTCAGAAGTTGCACCTGAGTCAGAAGTTGCACCTGAGCCAGAAGTTGCACCTGAGCCAGAAGCTGCACCTGAACCAGCACCTAAGGTGGGCTTGTTTGAACGCCTTAAGCGTGGCCTAGCCAAAACACGCCA
>NZ_CEYNSH010000006.1:3051-15520 GCF_982872775.1 Psychrosphaera sp.
CACCTAAGGTGGGCTTGTTTGAACGCCTTAAGCGTGGCCTAGCCAAAACACGCCAGCAAATTGGTGGTGGTTTCTTGGCCTTGTTCTCGGGCAAACAAATCGATGATGATTTGTATGAAGAATTAGAAACTCAGTTGTTGATGTCTGATGTTGGTATGGACACAACGATGAAGTTGATTGACCGTTTGACCGATCATGCCGATCGCAAACAACTCAAAGATGCCGATGCCTTGTATGGTCTTTTAAAAGATGAAATGACGGAAATATTGGCAAAAGCAGACGAGCCTCTTGTTATTCATAATGATGATGGCCCATTCGTTATCTTAATGGTTGGTGTGAATGGTGTTGGTAAAACTACGACAATCGGCAAAATGGCCAAGCAGTTCCAACAGCAAGGTAAATCAGTGATGTTAGCGGCTGGTGATACGTTCCGTGCAGCAGCGGTCGAACAGTTACAAGTTTGGGGCGAACGTAATGATGTTCCAGTAGTGGCACAGCACACAGGTGCTGACAGTGCATCGGTTATTTTTGATGCCTACCAAGCAGCAAAAGCACGTGGCGCTGATGTCCTAATTGCTGATACGGCAGGTCGACTTCAAAACAAAGATAATTTGATGCAAGAGTTATCAAAAATTGTTCGTGTATTGAAGAAGATCAATGAAAACGTGCCGCACGAAGTAATGCTGACAATTGATGCAACCACTGGTCAGAATGCGATGAGCCAAACTAAGATTTTCAACGAAGCGGTTGGTTTAACAGGGATCACCTTAACCAAACTGGATGGCTCCGCTAAAGGTGGTGTTATTTTCTCTGTGGCAGAACAGTTCAATATTCCAATTCGTTACATTGGTGTTGGTGAAAGTGTTGACGACCTTCGCACCTTTGAACACAAAGCGTTCATCGACGCATTATTTGATTAAGCGTACAAATAGAGATTGTGAATTGCCGATGTCGTATTTGCGACTTATCGGCCTAGCGTTAATTAGTGATTGATTAAAGTTGTTTTAATCAGCCATGTGAACATATTTTACGCTTTTTTATATGTTGAGGTTAGGGTACGCTATAAACGATTTGTAGCGTATCTGACCTAAACTAGACGACAAAGTTGTGCTTAAAAACAGGATGTTATCTAGCAACAAGGCCAAGTTTAATTATAAATAATAAAAATAGGTGCAGACCACTGCGCCATTCTATTGGGGGACAAAGGGAAACGCATGATCAGGTTTGAGCAAGTCAGCAAAACATATCCCGGTGGTTTTAAGGCATTGGAAAAGGTGTCTTTCGAGGTAGCCAAAGGTGAAATGGCGTTTCTTACTGGGCACTCTGGCGCAGGCAAAAGTACCTTACTAAAACTCATCAGTATGATTGAGCGTCCTTCTATTGGTAATGTCTTCATTAATGACAAAAACCTAAATCTAATCAAGCCAAATCAAGTACCTTTTGCACGTCGCGACATTGGCATGATCTTTCAAAATCACCGTCTTCTTCAAGAGCATACAGTGTTCGACAATGTAGCCTTACCTTTGGTGATCGAAGGTTATACGCAGGGTGAAATAGCGAAACGAGTACACGCGGCACTGGATAAAGTAGGTCTGTTAGATAAAGCTAAGTGCTTCCCAAAAATTCTTTCTGGCGGTGAACAACAGCGTGTCGGTATTGCTCGCGCCGTGGTGAACAAGCCACCATTATTACTGGCCGATGAGCCTACGGGTAACCTCGACCCAGAATTATCAAAAGAAATTATTAACGTATTCCAACAGTTTAATGATGTTGGTGTGTCCGTCTTAATCGCGACCCATGACTTAGGTCTAATTGCCAGAATGCGTAACCGCACTTTAACACTTAAACAAGGTCGAATGATTAATGATGGTTTGCAACAGTCTCTAAAACCAGAAAATGAAACGTTGGGGTTTTAAATGAGTATTTTATTTAACGCCGACCAAACAGGCGCTCGAGACAAAAAGATCAGTGCTATACAACGCTTCATTTATTTTTGGATTAATAACGCTCGCCAGATTATCACGAGCCTGGGCGAGATTTGGCGTACACCTATCGCGTCTGTAATGACGATTTTGGTGATGGGATTGTCACTAACATTACCTGCGACATTACATATTATTGTTAAAAATGTTCAGTCGATAAATGTTCAATGGGAAAGTGCGTCCGAAATCAGCCTGTTTTTGCATGAAGATTTGACAGAACAACAAATATCCAGTGCGGTGCGTCGTATCAGTGCTTATGATGAAGTCGAATCTTTGCGTTATATAAGTAAAGATGATGCTTTGGAAGAGTTTAAAAAGTTATCGGGCTTTGGTAATGCGATGGATTATCTTTCTGAGAATCCATTGCCAGCGTCAATAATCGTGACGCCTCAACCACAATACCGACAGGCACAAGCGGCCAAGAACCTACTCTATAAGTTACAAAAAGAGCGAGAAGTCGACTTCGGCAAACTAGACATTGACTGGTTGGCTCGACTAAATGCCATCGTTGGCATGTTGGAAGAGTCGGTCATTACGGTCGCAGCTCTGTTATTAGTTTCTGTAGTACTCATCATTGGTAACACGATTCGCTTGTCTATTATTTCAAGACGTGAAGAAATCGAAGTCATGAAGCTGGTTGGTGCAACGGAAGCATTTATCCAACGCCCGTTTGTTTATACTGGTATTTGGTATGGCCTGATGGGCGGCTTGGTGGCATTTATTGTCTTAGCCTTTGTGGTTTGGTGGATGCAATCGGCGCTTGTCGATATTTCTGGTCTGTATATGGCAGACTTTGAAATTGAAGGGCTTAACTTTTCTGAGTTTTTAACCCTAATGTTATTAGCATCAGGCCTCGGCTTTTCGGGCGCATTTTGGTCGGTTCATCGACATATCAAAGAAATCGAGCCAAGCCTCGATTAATCCATTTACCTCCGCTTTACGTAGAGACCTACCAACAATTATTTATTGAAGTGCCGACAATTGAGTCGGCATTTTTCAACTAATCACAATTGAAATCTGACTGAGAGCTTATTGAAATTCAGTTGATAATTAACGTAGTTTAGATCTTAAGTTATTGTTTTATTTACATATTGTGTTTTGTTATTTTTTCCCAAAAATCATAGATCTTTTTGTTCTATAAATAGTTAAAATAAAATTAGCACTCTTGTGTTGAGAGTGCTAATATCAGTTTCAGTTAACCAATTCAGGTTTCTAAAAGGAGCTTCATAATGAATCAAGTTGATAACTCAATGGCACTAGCCTTAACGCCTCAAAGCGGTAGTATCGAGTCGTATGTGTCCTATGTGAGCAACATTAAGATGCTGACTGCTGAAGAAGAGCGCGACTTGGCTTTTAAATTATATGAAGACGGTGATTTAGAAGCAGCTCGTAAATTGATCATGTCACATTTACGATTTGTTGCTCATATTGCCCGTAGTTATTCTGGATATGGCTTACCGCAAGCTGACTTAATTCAAGAGGGCAACATAGGCCTGATGAAAGCCGTCAAACGTTTTAACCCTGAAGTAGGTGTGCGTTTGGTATCATTTGCGGTTCACTGGATTAAAGCCGAAATTCACGAGTTTGTTCTTAAGAACTGGCGTATCGTGAAAGTAGCAACGACCAAAGCACAACGTAAATTGTTCTTTAATCTACGCAAAAACAAAAAACGTTTGGGTTGGTTTAGCAATGAAGAAGTAGAGAATGTTGCAGATTCACTTGGTGTTTCCAAAAAAGAAGTACTAGAAATGGAATCTCGCATGAGTAACTACGACATGGCCTTTGATATGGGCTCTGACGATGAAGACTCAGATGCAACACCGTACTCTCCGTCATTGTACTTAGAAGCACAAAACTCAGATGTCGCTGAGTCTGTCGCTCAAGAGCAATACGAGACACATACAAATCAACGTTTGTTGTCAGCGATTAAAACGTTGGACGAGCGTAGCCAGGACATCTTGTACAGCCGTTGGTTAGATGAAGACAACAAAACAACGCTTCAAGAGTTAGCGGACAAATATTCAGTCTCTGCAGAGCGTGTTCGTCAGCTTGAAAAGAACGCGATGAAAAAGATTCAAGGCTTACTAGCAGCATAATAAACCCGCGCTAGTTAAACCAAAATACTAAAACCAGCTTCGGCTGGTTTTTTGTTTTTTTACTTTCTTTTGTTTTTAGCTTCTTTCATTGCTTGGTTGTGACCTAGCCTTTAAAATATTATCAATACACTATCCAGTCCAGATCATCATTTTATTCTTATTGGTCTGTTTTCAAAAGGAACCTTCTTTTATGTTAGGTACGTTAAAAAAGATGCGCTCGAGTGTCGACGAGCACAACCAAATTCACTATTCATTGCCAGTTGGCGATGAATTACTTCCACTCAACGAGCGAATTGGTCAGCGCCTAACATTAACTCATACGGGTAATATCCATTGCCAAAACTGCGGTAAAAAATCCAAAAAGAGCTTTTCACAAGGATATTGCTTTCCTTGTATGAGAAAGTTGGCAGCATGTGACATGTGCATCATGAAACCAGAGACCTGCCATCATGCAGAAGGGACGTGCCGCGAGCCAGAGTGGGGCGAAGAAAACTGTATGACCCCGCACTACGTTTATTTATCGAACACCTCGGGCCTAAAAGTCGGCATTACCCGCCATACTCAAATTCCAACGCGTTGGGTCGACCAAGGTGCGACGCAAGCCTTGCCAATTTTCAAAGTGAATACACGCCTTATTTCGGGTTTAGTAGAAACGGCCTTGGCTGAGTTTATTGCTGACAAGACAAATTGGCGTGCGCTATTAAAAGGGGAAAACGACAATATGGATCTAAAAGCAAAAGCCGCGGAGCTTATCCCCCAAATCAATGAACGCTTAGAAGAGGTTAGACTTAAGTTTGGTGCAGATGCTGTTGAGCAACTAGATGAAGATATTGTTGAGTTAACCTACCCAGTGACCGAATATCCGACAAAGGTTAAGTCTCATAATTTTGACAAAGAACCGGTCGTTTCGGGTATATTAGAAGGAATAAAAGGTCAATATTTGATTTTTGATACCGGCGTCATCAATATCCGTAAATTTACGTCTTACGAAGTGGCTGTTGAGACCGAATAGAGATAAAGCTCTTGATACAGTGAAGTATGGCCTTGAGCCATACTTCCTACTTCCTACTTCCTACTTCAATCCACGATTAATCATCAAAACATAAATGTATAGTAGCAGCTGCAGTTCGTCAGCCACTAAACGTCATTATTCATCACTGATACGAACGTCAACGGGCTCATGCTCTGGACGTTGTCCCGCAAATTGAATTACAGGCGCTGTTGGCAACAAACTCGATAGTGGAACCAATTCAACACCGTGTTTTTTAAGCATAGGAAGTTGTTCTTTTAGCACTTCGTAGGTTTCGTTATATGGGTGGCCAATGGCAATTGCCGTTCCGTATTTTTGAGCAATACGAATCGTTCGTTTAAGTTGTTTGCGAATAAAACTTGGGTCTTTGTAGTGGTCCAAGAATATATTGCGGTTAAGTGCACTCACTCCCCACTCAGAAGCAACTTGTTCTACCTTGCTTTGATTTGTCGTTTTGCTATCCAAAAAGAACATGTTGTGTTGTCGCAACAATTCCATGGTCCAAGCCATAGGTTGCTCTTTTTGTGTTAGTAAGCTTCCCATATGGTTGTTAACACCAATCGCATAAGGAATGCTTTCAAGGGCCGACAACAAAGTTTGTTGATACTGGTCTTTATCCATATCAGTGAGCAGTGCACCAGGACCTAACAATCGGTTATTACTAGAGGCTTGCATTGGTAAATGGATGATCACGTCTCGCTGTTTAACGGCGGCGAGTTGGGCGTAATCAGGGCCAAGTGGCGTATGAGGAAGCACCGCATAGGTAAGTGCTGCATCCATTTGAAGTAATTTTATATCTGAACGCTTATAACCAATGTCGTCAATGACAATGGCAATTTTACCAACGGGCTCACGACTGAGGTCACTCGCCAGCGTCTGGTGTTGATGTGATAGTGTGGGCTGAGCATAGGCTGTTGTTTGAATAGCCACAGACGTGATCAAACACGTAGCCACACCGACGGCAATCCTGCCGATTCTATTTATTATTTTGCGCACAATAAGTTATAGTTTTTAAAGCTTTTTTAATTTTTATCAATTAGCTACAAGATTATAACTTCTTTAATCTATCGACACCAGCGACCAGGGTCAACCGTTTTTCCTTTATAGCGGATCTCAAAGTACAAGCCTGGCGAAGATTTACCACCACTTTGACCCACTAGAGCAAGTGGCTCATTTTTCTCAACGTAGTCTCCAGGTTGTTTTAGAAGTGCTTGGTTGTGCCCATACAAACTCATGTACTTTTTACCGTGATCAACAACCGTCACCCAACCAAAACCTTTTAACCAATCCGAATAAATAACAATTCCACTGGCGATAGCATTAACAGGCTCACCTAAGTTGCCATCGATCATTACGCCTTTCCAGCGCATTGCACTTTGACGACGCTGACCGTAACGCTTGCTGATCCTTCCTTTTGTAGGCCAGCTTAGTTTTTTCTTAAGCTTGTATAGGCCTGCTAAATCTTCAGGTCGAATGACCGCGTTGCGCTGAGCTTCTTCAATCGCTTTTGCTAAACGTTGTTGGTCGGCTTGCAGCTGGTCGAGTTTGTTTTCGTCGTTTTTGATTCGAGCGGCGAGTTTTTTAAGGGTTTTCTTGCGAGAAGCTTGCGAGGCGACGAGCTCTTTTCGCTCAGCGTCTTGTTGTTGTTTAATTTCGAACAAGGATTGCTGCTGCTGCGCTAGCGAGTCTTCAATTTCTGACAATCGAGTCAATGTGTACTGAATTTCTTCGAGTTGGCTGACTCGAGCATCGTTCATTCGACGATAATAAGTAATAAGTCGTTCAAGTTGGGCAGGATCGTTCTGATTAAGCAATAATTTTGTGTAGTCGTGTTTACCGTTTAGATAAGCAGTACGGACCATTTCGGCGAGTGCTTTTTGTTGTTGCTTTTGTTTTGCCAACAGTTTCTTTTGTTCTGATTTAAGCTTGTCGATTTTATCGTTGACGGCGGTTAATTTGTTGTCGGTTTGCTTTAACTTTAGGACAACTTTGGAAACGGCTAGTTCAGCTCGTTTAAGTTCAACTTCTAGCGAAGACTTTTGTTTGAGTTGCTCATCGAGCTTTTTGGTTTGCGCTTCGATTTGCTTTTGGATTTTGGCCAAGCGTTTGTTTGAGGCTTCTAAGTCATCCTGGTTAGATGCCGAAAAAACATTTGGACTGAAAGTGGCCATCAAACCAAACAGTAAAAACACACTGACAACAGTGGAGAGGCTCCAAGCAAAACGCATTTTAATTCTTCCTAACGACGGGGCAGAGCTATTTGGGATGTTTAAAGCAGCAAATCTTAAAAATAAGCCCAAAAACTAAACCCAAATAAAATAACCCAAGCAAAATAACCCAAGCAAAATAACTAAGATAAACATAAAAAAGGGCTAACAAATGTTAACCCTTATCTAACCAAGCTATCGACTATTAATCAACAGCCTATGACATTAAATGTTAATCAACTAACATTAATGGCTTACCGGTCATTTCTTCTGGTTGCGCCATACCCATTAGTTTTAAGATAGTCGGAGCGACATCACTCAGTACACCGCCTTCAACAGGTTTGGCATCACGACCAACATAAATAAATGGTACAGGCTCGCTTGTATGTGCTGTGTGTGCTTGACCTGTACTTGGGTCACTCATTTGCTCGGCATTACCATGGTCAGCTGTGATCAGACCTTCACCACCTACTTCTTCTAACGCTGCAACCACACGGCCAACACAGGCATCTACCGCTTCACAAGCTTTTACTGCGGCTTCATAAACACCAGAGTGACCAACCATGTCTCCATTTGGATAGTTCACGACGATAAAGTCATAATCACCAGATTTAATGGCTTCGACCAACTTGTCCGTCAGCATTTCTGAGTTCATCTCTGGTTGTAAGTCGTAAGTGGCTACTTGCGGAGATGGGATCAGTTCACGCTTCTCGCCGTCAAATAGCTCTTCACGACCACCTGAGAAGAAAAACGTCACGTGCGCGTACTTTTCTGTTTCAGAGATGCGTAGTTGGGTCTTGTCGTGTTTGGCTAACCATTCGCCCATTACGTTGTTAAGCGCAACAGGGCCAAATGCGACGTCAGTATCGATATCTGCCGAGTACTGCGTCAACATGACGTAAGAATGTAACTTAGGTGTTACTTTACGCTCAAAACCATCAAATTCAGTATCAACAAAAGCTTTGGTGATTTCACGAGCACGGTCGGCACGGAAGTTCATAAATACTATGCTGTCACCATCGTTAACTGAAACTTTTTCACCAATAGTTGTGGCTTTTACAAATTCGTCGTTCTCATCGCGTTCGTATGCTTGTTTCAATCCTTCAATGGCACTCGAGGCTTCAAATTCACCTGTTCCTGCTGTGATTAAGTCATACGCTTTTTCTACTCGGTCCCAACGGTTATCGCGGTCCATTGCGTAATAACGACCAATTAATGTCGCAACTTTACCCGTGTTAGATTCTTCAAAGTGCTTTTCTAAAGCAGCAAGAGACGCCTCTGCGCTTCGTGGTGGAGTGTCACGACCATCTAAAAACGCGTGAACATAAATCTTTTTGGCGCCTTGTTGCTCGGCAAGTTTAATCATCGAATGAATGTGATCTTCGTGACTGTGAACGCCACCTGGAGAAAGAAGGCCCATGATGTGAACCGCACCGTCGTTTTGAACCGCGCCTTTAGCAGCATTAACTAAAGCGTCATTGGAGAAAAAGTCACCATCATCAATCGCTTTAGAAATACGAGTGAAGTCTTGGTATACAACGCGACCAGCGCCTAAATTAACATGTCCAACTTCAGAGTTACCCATTTGGCCTTCAGGTAATCCTACGTCCATGCCGCTGCCTGAAATTAGAGTACTTGGACGCGTTTTCCATAAGTTATCGAGTACAGGCGTGTTCGCATTGGCGATGGCATTATTGGTGGTCTCTTCGCGGTGACCCCATCCATCTAGGATACAAAGCACAAATGGTTTTTTCTTTGACATATTAATCCCAATTCATTTGAGTGACATTTAGAATGATTATTCTAACGCCAATTTTGGTACATGTACAAAAATTTAGCTTTTGGACTCTGCCTAATATGCAGGTATAATCGCGCGACTTTTGTTGTAAAAATGGAACACATTAATGACACAATTTATCGAATTCTTAGGCAATCATCCTGTTATGTCGACAGCATGGGTGGTGCTATTTATTTTACTCGTATCGACATACGTTTCAGCGGCGATGTCTAACATCAAAATGGTTAACACACACCAAATGACGATGATGGTTAACCGTGAAAATGCCACGGTTGTCGATATCCGCAAAAAAGCTGACTTTGATAAAGGACACATCACAGAGTCGCTTAACATCCCTCTTGAGAAGATCACCAAAGAACAATTTGGTGCCCTTGAAAAGAACAAGAGCAACCCAATAGTAGTAGTCTGCAACGCTGGAATTTCAGCTAAAACAGCCGCAAAAGTATTGAACAAGTCAGGTTTTGACAATGTCGCGGTACTAACCGGTGGTTTCCAAGCTTGGACGACAGCCAACTTACCAGTAATCAAAAGCAAATAGGTCGTATCATGAGCGAAAGAAACAGCAAAGTAGATATTTACACAAAAACGTATTGTCCGTATTGTGTTCGCGCAAAGTCGCTTTTAGATTCTAAGCAAGTTGCTTACAACGAAATCAAAATTGACGAGCAACCAGAGCTTCGTGCACCAATGATTGAGCGTGCATCAGGACGTTCGACCGTGCCACAAATCTTTATCGGTGACCATCACGTTGGTGGTTGTGACGACTTAGTGGCGTTAGAACAACAAAATAAGCTAGACCAATTACTAGCTAACTAATAATAAAATCTCAGAACATATCAGGAACCTGTCATGACAGAACAAAATCAAGCGTCTCAAGAAGAGCAAGCAGCACCACAATTCTCTATTCAACGTATCTACTTAAAAGATTTATCGTTTGAGTCGCCAAATGCGCCAACTATTTTCACTAAAGAATACAAGCCTGAGATCAAATTAGACTTAGATAACAAGAGCAAGCAAATCGAACCTGGTGTGTTCGAAGTGACTTTGTCTGTAACTGTAACGGCTACTATCGAAGACCAAACGGCGTTCTTAGTTGAAGTACAGCAAGCGGGTATCTTCGTAATTGGTAACATGCCTGAGCAACAAGTAGCACACATGTTAGGTGCGTACTGCCCGAACACATTATTCCCTTATGCACGTGAAGCGGTTTCTAATTTAGTTAACCGTGGTACGTTCCCTGCGCTAAACTTATCGCCAGTTAACTTTGATGCATTATTTGCACAATACTTACAACAGGCACAACAGCAAGCGCAAGAAGGCCAGTCTTTAGACTCTTAATTCATGATGAGTGAAACTAAATATAAAATTGCGGTTTTAGGTGCAGGCTCTTACGGGACTGCCCTCGCGTTTTGTTTTGCCCGCAATGGTCACGAAGTGATCATGTGGGGCCGAGACAAAGAACAAGTTGCAGATATGCAAGCTAAGCGTGAGAACGCAAAGTACTTGCCGGGGGCGACTTTTCCATCGTCATTGCACGTCACTAATGACCTGCAAGAAGCGGTAACGCATTCAGATATCCATTTGGTTGTAGTACCAAGCCACGTTTTTGCGGACTTGTTGACTCAAATCAAACCAATGCTTCCAAAGCAAACTAAGCTTTGCTGGGCAACAAAAGGCTTAGACCCTCAAACCGGTCGCTTGTTACAAGATGTCGCCAAAGACATTCTTGGTGAAGAACCAGCATTAGCTGTATTGTCTGGCCCTACGTTCGCTAAAGAAATGGTAGCGGGATTACCAACTGCAATTTCATGTTCATCAGAAAATGAAGCTTTTGCGACTGAGCTGTGTTCTTTATTACACTGTGAGCGCAAGTTCCGTGTATATAGCAACAATGATTTTATCGCGGTTCAGTTAGGTGGCGCAGTCAAAAACGTCATCGCTATTGGTGCCGGTATGGCCGATGGTATTGGTTTTGGTGCCAATGCACGTACTGCCCTTATCACACGTGGTCTTGCTGAAATGATGCGACTGGCTCAAGCACTGGGCGCTGATCCACAATCTTTAATGGGTATGGCTGGTTTAGGCGACTTAGTCTTAACCTGTACCGACAACCAATCTCGAAACCGTCGTTTTGGTTTAGCATTAGGTCAAGGTCAATCGGTTGATGAGGCTATGACCGCAATCGGTCAGGTGGTAGAAGGGTATCGCAATACCAAAGAAGTGTTCATGTTGGCCGAGCGCAATCAGGTCGAAATGCCTATCACTGAACAAATCTATCAAGTGCTATATCAAGACAAGCCAGCTCAAGAAGCTGCTGTTGCGTTGTTAGCCCGTGATCCAAAAAGCGAAAATAACATCTGCTAATTGTTGTTTGTTTGGATGCAGAAAGCTTTCGCTAGCTCAAAGCATCATTTACCAAACAAAGCTGCAATCATAAGATAATTGTCCGGCCTTCTTTAGCAAAGAAAAAACTAAACGGAGGCCGCTGTTCAAATACCATATTCGTCAAACTTTCCAATCGCTCATCCGTTGTTGACGGATCATGACAGGTAAATCCCACTAATTTTACATTGGCTGTTTTAGCTAACTGAATCACATCATTCATACAGCTATGACCCACTCCAACTCGATTAATCATTTCGTTATTCATAAATCGTGCATCGTGTAATAACAAGTCCGCACCACTACAAAATAAGGCCCATTCTTCAAAGGTGTGATAACAATGTGATTGTGGGGCAAACAGCTCATTGTTGTGAGCAATGACGATAGTCTTACCCTCACATTCTATTTTGTAAGCTGTCCCGCCATGAGGATGGTTCACTCGCATGCCTTGCACTCCAAACTCACCTATTTCAACAGGGGTTGGTGAGTCGAACTTGGTCCGTTTTATAGTGATATTTGCAGCTAATTGATGGAACTTCTCGACACTAAAACTCTTGTTGATTTGGTCCAAAATGGCGGTGTCGTGATGTTCGTCTTGGTCTGGTGTATAAACCACGATACTTTTGTTTTTTTTATGAATCGGCTCAAACAATGGAAAGCCTTGAATGTGATCCCAATGGTGCTGACTGAGCAAAAGGTTGATTTCGCCTTCGAAAATAGGTTGGTCCGAATAGGAGGAGGAACTATTAAATAGCGAATTGGCCAATCGCAGTCCTGACCCTGCGTTAACAATTAGCCGCTGGCCGTTATTACTCTCGATAACAAGGCAATGGGTATTCCCACCAAAGCGAACGGTATCCGAACCGGGAACCGGGATAACAGCGCGACACCCAAAAAAATGTATTTTCATTTTGTCATCCTTTTACTCATTATCCTATCAGGCGTGTTTAACGACAGCGATCATCGCTTTATCT
>NZ_CEYNSH010000006.1:15620-33554 GCF_982872775.1 Psychrosphaera sp.
GATATTTTGTTCTTGTATTAGTGTTGAGTATTTGAAATAAAAAAGCCACCGACAAATGTCGATGGCTTTGAAAGAGTTGTCTTTGCAAGCGCAAATAAGATAGAGCTTATTACAAGATAAACTTACTTAAGTCTTCATCTTCGATGACTTCGTCAAGATTAGACTTAACAAAGTCTGCATCAATAGTGAACGTCTCGCCGCTCTTGTCAGATGCGTTAAATGAAATCTCTTCCATCAAACGCTCTAGTACTGTGTGAAGACGACGAGCACCGATGTTTTCGTTCTTCTCATTGACTCTGAACGCTGCTTGAGCGATTTGTTTGATACCGTCTTCACTGAATTCTACTTTTACGCCTTCTGTTGCCATAAGCGCAATGTATTGTTCGGTTAGAGAAGCGTTTGGTTCGGTAAGAATTCGTTCGAAGTCTTCTGGCGTTAATGCGCTCAGTTCAACGCGAATTGGTAAACGACCTTGTAGTTCAGGAATTAGGTCAGATGGCTTGCTCATTTGGAATGCACCAGATGCAACAAACAACATATGGTCAGTTTTAACCATGCCGTACTTAGTCGAAACGGTAGAGCCTTCAACTAATGGTAGTAAGTCACGCTGTACACCTTCACGAGAAACGTCCGCGCTGTTCGCGCCTTCACGCTTACAAATCTTGTCGATTTCATCAATGAAGACAATACCGTTTTGCTCAACGGACTCAATCGCTTGTTCTTTTAAGTCATCGTTGTTGATCAGCTTCGCGGCTTCTTCATCAACAAGTAACTTATAAGCCACGCCGACTTTTAATTTACGAGTCTTAGTTTTGCCACCTGATAGGTTTTGGAACATGCCCTGTAATTGTGAGGTCATTTCTTCCATACCAGGAGGCGCCATGATTTCAACGCCAATTTCTTTTTCAGCTAAATCGATTTCGATTTCTTTTTCGTCTAACTCACCTTGGCGTAAACGTTTACGTAATACCTGACGAGCGGAACTTTCAGGTTGTTCATTATCAACCACTTGACCAAAGCTATCGCGAGCCGGTGGTAAAAGCGCATCTAAAATACGTTCTTCTGCTAACTCTTCTGCTTTGTGTTTGTTTTTCTCAATGGCAACTTCGCGAGTCAGTTTTACTGAAATTTCGGTAAGATCGCGAATGATAGACTCTACTTCTTTACCAACATAACCAACTTCGGTGAATTTAGTCGCTTCAACTTTAATGAAAGGTGCGTTGGCTAACTTTGCCAATCGACGCGCGATTTCAGTTTTACCGACACCTGTTGGACCAATCATTAAGATGTTTTTTGGTGTTACTTCTGTGCGTAACGTCGCTTCAAGTTGCATACGGCGCCAGCGGTTTCTAAGTGCGATAGCAACGGCGCGTTTTGCGTCATTTTGACCAATAATATGTTGGTCAAGTTCATGAACAATTTCTCTTGGGGTCATTGCAGACATGGATTACCCTTTAACTTTCTAATTCTTCAATGGTCAGGCTAGTGTTGGTGAACACACAAATCGAGCCTGCAATATTTAGACTTTTTTCCACGATATCACGTGCGCCTAACTCGGTATTTTCAAGTAATGCTGTTGCAGCCGCTTGAGCAAATGGACCACCCGAGCCAATTGCAATTAAGTCGTTTTCAGGTTGGATGACATCGCCATTACCAGTGATGATCAAGCTAGCGGTTTCATCAGCGACTGCCAATAAAGCCTCTAACTTGCGTAAAATTTTGTCGGTACGCCAATCTTTTGCTAACTCGACGGCCGCTTTGGTTAAGTGACCTTGGTGCATTTCTAACTTGGCTTCAAATTTTTCGAAAAGCGTAAATGCATCGGCGGTGCCGCCAGCAAATCCTGCAAGTACTTTTCCTTTATAAAGGCGGCGAACCTTTACTGCATTGCCTTTCATGACGGTATTGCCAAGAGAAACTTGGCCATCGCCACCGAGTACGACTTCTTTACCGCGTCGTACAGAAACAATTGTGGTCATTATCCACTCCAGTTTTTGTAATAAGTCTAGCTTATGTAGTGTTGTTTATGAGGATTTCAAGTCAGAACTGACTTGATTAGGCAAAGATGTGGCGTTGTAATTAACGCCACCCCCAGATTTGGCAGCCTCTAATGTCATTTCGACGTAGAATATGACGGGTTTTTTCAGCATCGCGTTTACGCTCAAATGGACCTAAGATAACCTTGTGCCAAAGTCCAGTAGTACCTTGTGATTCAACGACTTGTGATTCAAAACCAGCAAACGCAATTTGTGCCTTCATGCGTTCTGCATCGGCTTTGTTTCTAAAGCTTGCACATTGCATTTTATAAGGGCCTCTGTCTGCGAGTTCTTCTGTTTCAACTTCAACGTTTTTGTTTTCCAACTCGTCAATAAATTCCCATTCTTCGTCGGTTGGCGGCGGTGGAATCACTTTTTCAGCCTTTTTCTTAGGCTTGGAGATTGGCTTAGTTTGGGCTTCGTTGAAGGAGTCTGAATCTTGTTGAATATAAAATAGTCCATACGCAAACCCTGCAATCAGCAAACCCACCACTAAAAAGCGGATAAACGGGAATGGACGCTTGGCAGGTGCGTCTTGTTTAGCGCGGGTGTTACGTTTTTTACTACTGACGTAATCTTTATTTTTCATGGGGCAAAGAGCCTTAATACTTTTTTTACTATAATGATGAGGTCGGGTTAACTCAGATCAACTGGATCAACATCGACCGACCATCGGATTCTATTATCCTTTTGGATGCTATCCAAGTTTTCTAGCAGCCAATTGACTAATTTATGTAAATACGGTCTCGATTGACTCTGAATCGTCATCATATGTCTAAATTTACCGGCCTTTCTCGACATGGGCGCTGGCATCGGCCCCAACATTAATAAACCTTCGTACTCTTGTAGATAATGGGATAATCCACTTAACCATTCTTGCCCGGCCGTAGGTTGTGTAGACTCGGCTCTTATAACTATTTGATGGGAGTAGGGCGGTAGTTTTAGCATTTTGCGCTCAGATAAAGCGAACTTAGCAAAGTCGCGATATTCGTTATTGACCAAGTCTTGAATAACCGGATGCTCTGGAAACTTAGTTTGTAGCCAAACTTGGCCTTTAATTGAACCACGACCAGCACGTCCCGCGACTTGCACGACCAACTGAGCTAATTTTTCAGGTGCTCTAAAGTCACTGCTGAATAACGCACCATCGACGTCAACAATGCCCACCAAACTGACATTTGGAAAATGGTGGCCTTTGGCAATCATCTGGGTCCCGACAATAATCATCGGCTGTCCCTGATTGATTTGGTTTAACTTGGCATCAAACTCGCCTTTTTTACTGGTGCTGTCTCGGTCCAATCGAACGACTTGTGTGTCCGGAAACAACCCTTGCAACTGTAAGTCGATTTGCTCTGTGCCAACGCCGACGGGTGTGAGTCTTGTTGATCCACAACCGAGGCACTGTTTAAGTGTCGGATGTTGAAAACCACAGTGGTGACAAATCAGTTGACCGGTCCCGCGATGAAATGTCGTGAAGCTACTGCATCGACTGCATTCAGTCATCCAGTGACATTCTTCACACATTAGCACTGGTGCAAAACCACGGCGATTAATAAACAGCATGACCTGGCGGTTTAGCGATAGCTGTTTTTGAATTTCATCTAACAGCGGCTGACCAATGGCAGCTTGTTGTTGGCAACGATTTAAGTCTAACAAATGCATACTTGGTAACTGACTAGAGCCAGCACGTTGTCTCAACGGTAATAAGCTGAATTTACCCTGTTCTACGTTGTATAAACTTTCAAGGCTTGGTGTTGCCGAGCCTAAAACAACCGGAATGTTAGCTTTGTGAGCACGGTACAAAGCCAGGCTACGACAGTGATATTTAAACCCTTCTTGTTGTTTAAATGACGCATCATGTTCTTCATCTATGATGATCATGCCCAAGGACCTAAAAGGTAAAAATATACCCGAACGAGTCGCAATGACTATTTTTGCTGTACCACTTCGACATTGGTGCCAGGTTTCAAATCGTTGTTTGTCTGTCATTCCCGAATGCCATAAGGCAACGGTGACATCAAAGCGTTGTTTGAATCGTTTAATGGTTTGTGGGGTTAAGCCAATTTCAGGGACACATACTAATACTTGATGCCCTTTACGAAGTTTTGCGGCGATAGCTTGTAGGTACACTTCGGTTTTGCCGCTACCGGTTACGCCATCTAATAAGAAGCACTGATGGTGGTCTGTTGCATCAATTGCCGTCACGGCTAAGGCTTGCTCTGTGTTGAGTTGTAATCCTTCTTTTATTGCGTCACTGCTTACTGGTTTTGTGATGTTATTAGATTGGTCGACTTCCCATGTCGCCCATTCATTATCAACAAATTTCTTGATTGTAGTACTTGGAATACCTAATTCGGTCAATTCTGCTCGGGTATAGTTTTGTTCGTCCAATAATTCACAAAGCTTGATGATTTGTTTGGCATTTTTATTGAGAGACTCAATCGTCGGTAAGGTCTCTGTTTTGACTAACGTTTGAGGTAACTGGGATCTAATGCTTTTAGTACTTCGAAGTGAACCGGGAATGGCCGCAGACATTACATCACCAATAGGGTGTTGATAATAATTGGCCGCCCAAGTTAATAATTCATTCAATTCTGAGTCTATCGTAGGCGATGTTTCAATTACTTCCTGAACCGCCTTTAGCTTCGCAACGTCCTGGTCAGTTTCGGTATCAGCAGCCATAACGATACCGATTAAGGTTTGTCTCCCAAAGGGCACCACCACTCGGCAACCAACAAGCTCTGAAAGATCATCGATCGCTTTTTCATGATCAAAGACTTCGACTGGTAATAAATAGTCAAAAAGGCGACGTAATGGAACCGGTAAAGCGATGTGTAAAATTACGTCTGAGAGTAGGGTCATTGGTTGAGCGGGCCTTTACTATTCTTGACAACAAGTGAACAATCACTTACCTTGGCAATGTTATAAATTAAGCTTTTCCTAAATGTGGGTCAAGTAGGGTCAAAATGCGTTTTGTAATTAGTCTTTTTATTGCGATATTGTTCGCCACTTACTCGATTGTATCAGAGGCAAAAGAGGCGCGCATCTATTCTACCGAAGGATACTGTATCCTTGCCTTTGAGCAAGTTGATGAGACCTTTTTAAAGCAATATGAAAAGCGTTTAGGCTTTCGTCCAAAAAACAAATTATGTAACCGCGTCAATCGTCTAGTCTCTGAGTTCCAACCGGCAAATTGGAATTACCAATTTGGTCAGCCTTATCCGGGCAGCAGTATTTACCTCAACCCAGAGCAAGTTGCGCACATCCACAAAGCTCAAGAAAATAAAAGACACGTACGTCGTTAATTATCGCTTGATCTTTATCCTATACACTTTATAATTCGCGCCCTAAATTTTATATTAATCTCGTATGGTATTCGGTGTTACTGTAGTAATGATCGGATGGCGATGCGGCCCAATGAGGTAATCCCATGCAAAAAGATATCCACCCTAAATACGAAGAGATCAACGTTTCTTGTTCATGTGGTAACAAGTTCGTTACTCGTTCAACAGTATGTAAAGACTTACACTTAGACGTATGTTCTGCGTGTCACCCTTTCTACACTGGTCAGCAACGTAACGTTGACACTGGTGGTCGTGTTGACCGCTTCAAGAAGCGTTTCAGCATGTTGGGCAAAAAGTAATTTTTGCACCCACAGAGAAAAGCACCTTAGGGTGCTTTTTTTGTGCCTGCGATTTGATGCACGCACTTCTATCACTAATCAGATGACTGTTGTTCCCTCATTTTCATTTTATCTTCGACCTCGTCCTTAAAGTCTGTGTAGTAAAAATATTTCAGGATTAGTTGGTGTAATTCATTCATCAACCGCGTCTAACATCCTTTATCCTCTCTTAAAGTTAGCTAAAAATCACTCAAATTAAAGTAACTACTCTAATTTTGTTTTATGAAATTAACAGGTTTGTTTTGCCTGTAAAATGCACAATGTTGTTATTTTTTAACCAAGTGGTCTGAGCAGTTTGGTTTGATTAAACTGTTGTCGTGTAAGGCTATTTTATTAGTTAGAGTGTTTATTCTTATTCACTCTCCGGAACCTCAGCCATGACAGATTTTAAGCAACGAGCACTCGATTATCACAGCCAACCGTCACCTGGAAAAATCAGCATTGAATTAACGACACCAGCAGAAACCGCTGAAGATTTAGCCTTGGCCTATAGCCCGGGTGTAGCAGAGCCAGTCCGAGAAATTGCGGCAGATCCCGACAATGCCTACAAGTACACAGCAAAAGGCAACACAGTCGCCGTAATTAGCAACGGAACAGCGATTTTGGGCTTAGGTAACCTCGGCCCGTTGGCGAGTAAACCAGTAATGGAAGGCAAAGCTCTTTTATTTAAACGCTTTGCTGGCATCGATTCATTTGATATTGAAGTAAGTCATCGCACAACGGATGAGTTCATTAACACCGTGGCGGCTATTTCGGACTCGTTTGGTGGTATTAATTTGGAAGACATCAAGGCACCAGAGTGTTTTGAAATCGAACAAGAATTAAAACGTCGTTGTAAGGTGCCAATTTTTCATGATGATCAGCACGGCACTGCAATCGTGACCGCTGCCGGTATGCTCAACGCACTTGAAATACAAGGCAAGTCATTACCCAATTGTACGATTGTTTGTTTAGGGGCTGGTGCAGCAGCGATCGCGTGTATGGAACTTCTAATCAAATGTGGTGCCCAGCGCGAGCGCATTTACATGTTAGACAGAAAGGGGGTAATTCATACAAGAAGAGATGACTTAAACGAATATAAAGAGCTGTTTGCGAATAATACCGACAAACGAACCCTAGAGGACGTGATAGAAGGGGCGGATGTGTTTGTTGGTGTATCAGGTGCGAATTTACTAAAACCTGAAGCATTAAAATTAATGGCCCCGAATCCGGTTGTGTTTGCATGTTCAAACCCCGACCCTGAAATCAAGCCTGAGTTAGCACTTGAGGTTCGAGACGACTTAATTATGGCAACGGGTCGTTCGGATTATCCAAATCAAGTGAATAACGTATTGTGTTTCCCGTTTATTTTTAGAGGGGCGCTAGATGTCAGAGCGACATCAATTAATGACGAAATGAAAGTCGCTGCAGTAGAGGCCATCAGAAGCTTAGCAAAAGAGCCAGTCCCAGATGAAGTCTTGAAAGCCGCAGGCGTTAAAGAGTTAACGTTCGGTCCTAAGTATATTATTCCTAAGCCGATGGACTCACGACTACGCGATAAAGTCGCCAGTGCGGTTGCTAAGGCTGCACGAGAAAGTGGTGTGGCGCAAATATAAAAAAAGGCAGCCTAGCTGCCTTTCTTCTTAACAATTATTCTCATAACGACCTAATGGTCATAACTTGAGATTAATCATCAATATCCGGAATCGCTTTACCCATCTCAGTAAGAATGTTTCTTACTTCTTCAGGTATCTGCTCAGGATTGTCCTTTCGCAAATCATTATCAGACGGTAACGGCTGACCTGTGAACGCATGTAAAAATGCTTCACATAATAATTCACTGTTTGTTGCATGACGCAAGTTATTCACTTGGCGACGAGTGCGCTCATCGGTTAATACCTTAAGCACGTTAAGCGGTATTGATACGGTGATCTTTTTAACTTTTTCCGCTTTTTTTCCATGTTCTGCGTAGGGATGAATGTATTCCCCATTCCACTTAGCCATAAAACACCTGTTAATGAGTTACTGCTGAAACGGCTTTGGCCGTTAGTTGATGAAATTGTATTGGATTAAGAAAATTAGTCAAACGATCGATTTCTAAAGATTTAGACGTCTAGACGCTTGACAGTCTAAAAAGATCGGTTATATTTTTATTTAGCCATCTAAATGTCTATTTGTTGTGAGTAGATCACAAAGCTAAGAATTGTATTTTGTGAAAAATTTTGACAATCCGTAACGCAAAGCCAAAAAGCTAAATAAAAGGTAAAGAAAATGAGCAGCATTCATGCCCAACAATTAGAAAGTATTAATCGTCACCTTTTAGATGTGAAAGGCAAGATTGATGTTTCATTTGAGTTCTTTCCACCAAATACTGAACAAATGGAAACGACGTTATGGCAATCCATCGATAAACTCGCGCCACTTAACCCTAAGTTTGTGTCGGTCACGTACGGCGCAGGTGCTAGCACCCGTGATCGCACTCATGACGTCATAAAACAAATCCAACAGCAGACCCAACTCGATGCCGCCGCTCATCTAACGTGTATCAATGCGTCAGAACAAGAACTCACCCAAATTGCTGAAGATTATTGGCAACACGGTGTTAAGCATATTGTGGCGCTTCGTGGTGATAAAGACCCTAAGTTTCCATTTAATGTTAATCGACCACCTATCTATGCCGTCGACTTAGTGTCGCTACTAAAAAAGGTCGCGGATTTCGAGATATCGGTTGCGGCCTATCCAGAAGTGCACCCAGAAGCACGAAGCGCCCAAGCCGATTTAATCAACCTTAAACGAAAAGTAGATGCGGGTGCCTCTCGTGCGATTACTCAGTTTTTCTTTGATGTGGATAGTTTCTTGAGATTCAGGGACCGCTGCGCGGCAGCAAACATTGATGCTGAAATCGTCCCTGGTATTTTGCCTGTCACTAATATTAGTACCGTGACTCGTTTTGCAGGACTCACCAACGTAAACGTACCAGATTGGTTGACCGACGCCTTCGAAGGTTTAGACAATGACCCAACGTCGCGAAACTTACTCGGTGCCAACATCGCCATGGACATGGTCAAAGTTTTATCTAAAGAAGGCGTTAGTGACTTTCATTTTTATACATTAAATCGCAGTGAACTGACGTATGCGATTTGCCACTTACTCGGAAAGAGGACGCCAATCGCACCGTCGTTAAAAATATAGGGAAATGTGATTATTAATCACCATTTTTTACAATCACTAAATAAGTCAATATGAACATTAACCGTAAATTACAGGCCTGATTTAAAAAGAAATTGGGCCATATTTGCTCATCGACAAATAAAAGGATTACACTGGACTGAGGTTGTTTGTCTTTGTCGTTAGATTGATAAGGATAACCCTCATCTATAACGCGTAAGGAAGTGGGAATTCGAATGAGTAAGTTAAAGAGCCTAGCCAAGTCAAAAAAACTAGCCAAATTAATAAAATCGAAAAACAATCGTGAAGTTGAAAACACGGAAGAGACGGAAGAAAAATCAGAAGAACAAGTTGAGTTTGAGGCCTTATCGCCAGAAGAGATAATGTTCAAACTACATCAGCAAGTTCAGGGTATTAACGATCAATTAGAGAGTCTTAACCATCACAATTTAGTGGTTACCTACAACTCGTTACCGCGTTTTATCTGGTTTAGTTTACTCAAAGGTATCGCCGTTGGCCTAGGTAGTGTCTTAGGTGCAACCGTTGTTTTATCAGCGTTAGTCTTTGTTTTATCGCAAATAGAATTTATTCCTGTCATTGGTGAATGGGTGACGAGTATTTTAGAAGTTGTACAACAAGAATTAGATAACAACTAAACGCTTTTTTTACCATTAAAAAATAGGCATAATGCCCGCCCTAATTTTGGTGTCGCTTATGTTGAAAGCCACCAGTTTGACTTTCAAATACGCGGAGCCTTTATGTCTATCGAATCTACTTTACTGTCTCGTGGCGAGCACAAATGTGAGTTGTGTCAAAGTGAGCAAAACGTAGGTGTTTATGTTGTATCACCTAAAGCCGGTGATCACTCTGATGACTGTGTATTAGCTTGTCAAACCTGCCAAACCGAATTGACCCAAACCTCAGATTTAAACGTAACCCACTGGCGTTGTTTAAACGACGCGATGTGGAGCGCTGTGCCGGCGGTACAAGTACTGGCTTGGCAACAGCTAAAAATCCTAGTTGATCAAGGCGAGACCTGGGCACAAGATTTATTAGACATGATGTACTTGGAAGAAGATACTCAAGCTTGGGCCGAATCAGGCTTGGCACACCGCACTGCAAATGCCGGTGCGGACCATGTTGATTCTAATGGCGATACGTTAGCCGCGGGCGACAATGTCTATCTGATCAAAGATTTACCAGTAAAAGGCGCAGGTTTTACTGCCAAACAAGGCACCACGGTGCGCGGTATTTCATTGACCAATAACCCAGAACACATCGAAGGCCGTGTGAATGGCCAAAAAATTGTTATCCTTACTAAATTCGTTAAAAAAGTGTAATTCCAAAAATGAATCCAGTTAGCGGCAATTCTCGTGGTATCACCACCAATCAAACAGGTGTTCACGATGATCTTGAAAAGGTCGTTTTAAAACACCTAGCGACGCCATTCAAAAAGCCTTACGCGCCATTTTCATTAGAGACCTTTGCGGAATTAGAAGCCAAGGTCAAAACCTATTTAGCCGACAATCCAGATGGTTATTTAATTTTGGATTCCTGTTGCGGTGTTGGTGAGAGCACGGTTCATTTAGCCGCTACTTACCCAGATGCATTAGTGATTGGTATTGATAAGTCAGAACATCGTATCGATAAAATCGAGCATCACATGAAACACAAAGTTGATAACTTTGTATTACTACGGGGTGATTTAAATGACTTATGGCGCTTGATTGCGGATGCGGAGTGGCCGATCAAACATCATTATTTGCTTTACCCAAATCCTTGGCCAAAAGCCAAACATCTGCAGCGTCGTTGGCACGGAGCATCAGTATTCAGCTCTATTCCTAAATTAGGTGAGCAACTGACGGTTCGCAGTAATTGGCCTATTTACATTGAAGAGTTTGCCGAGGCACTCAGCATTGCAGGTTTGTCACCAAAAGTAGAGCCTTATCAAAGTGACGAAGCCATGACACCATTTGAGCGAAAGTATTGGGCGAGCGGCCAAAGTAGTACACAACTGGTTTGTGTCTTGAAGTAACTCATATTACGCGCTTTGCTAAATCGGAAATACTCTGCTTAACTGCAGACAATTCAACCGAGTTACAGTAAAGTACCGAATAATTATTTATGATCAAATAACTAGCATGTCAAACAAACGATTCGCCGAGGCGACCGAACAAAACTTGTTTCGAATCTTCACGATTCCAGAGGCGCCAGATTCCACATTGGCGAGGATAGAGCAGGAAGTATCACAAAACTTAGACGGCTTTTTACGCGATAATATTGTTGCAGTAGAAAAACCGTTGTCAGACATTGAACAAGATTTTCAAGAATCTGCTGTGCCTGAAGCTCCGCAGTTTGTTTCTGATGTGGCAGACGAGTTATTAGAGAAATTAGTTGCTCAGTCGGTTCATACCTCGTCACCAAGCTTTATTGGTCATATGACATCTGCGTTGCCTTATTTTCTGCTGCCACTGTCCAAATTGATGGTTGGCCTTAATCAAAATCTAGTCAAAATCGAAACTTCTAAAGCTTTCACACCTCTTGAGCGTCAAACTATAGGTATGCTTCATCGTATCGCTTATGGTTCGTTGCGCAGTGACGAAGAAAACGAAGCGTATTACGACAAAATGATGCACAGTGCCGATGCCTCTCTAGGTGCGTTTTGCTCTGGTGGTACAGTCGCGAATATCAGTGCCTTATGGGTGGCAAGAAATACGCTGCTAGGGCCACGAGAAGGCTTTAAAGGCGTGGCGAAAGAAGGGCTATTTAGAGCCATGAGCCATTATGGTTATCAGCGCTTAGTCGTGTTGGTGTCAGAACGCGGTCATTACTCATTAGGCAAAGCGGCAGATGTTCTGGGCATGGGTCGACAAGACATCATCACCGTCGGTACAGACGAGAACAACAAGCTACGTATTGATCTTCTTGAACAAAAGATTGCTGAGCTAAAAGCTGAGGGCGCGGCAGTATTAGCGTTAGTTGGTGTCGCGGGTACAACAGAAACCGGTAACATTGACCCGCTCGATGCGATGGCCGATATTGCAGCTCGTGAGAACATTCACTTCCATGTTGATGCGGCATGGGGCGGCGCTACTATGTTATCGAACAATGCCAGACCACTACTAAAAGGCATTGAGCGAGCCGATTCGATTACTGTAGATGCGCACAAACAAATGTACGTACCTATGGGCGCGGGCATGGTGTTATTTAAAGACGCACATTCGACCGATGTTATCGAGCACCATGCTGAATACATATTGCGTAAAGGCTCAAAAGATTTAGGCTCACATACTTTAGAGGGCAGTCGTCCGGGTATGTCTATGCTGGTTTATGCTTGTCTGAAAGTGATGGGCCGTGCGGGTTATGAGATGCTGATTGACCGCAGCATGGATACCGCTAAATATTTTGCTGACCTAATCAAGCAACAACCTGACTTTGAATTGGTTTCAGAACCGGAGCTGTGTTTATTAACGTATCGCTATGTTCCCAAAGTCGTTAAAGATTACATGGAGACATGTGCTGAAGATGAAAAACAAATCATCAACGAACTACTCAACGATTTAACCAAGTTTATTCAAAAGAAACAGCGTGAATCAGGTAAGTCATTTGTCTCTCGTACTAGACTTACGCCTCAGGCTCACAACGGCCAAACCATCACGGTATTCCGTTGCGTCTTAGCTAATCCGCTAACGACTAAAGAGATCCTTCAAGAAATTCTCGACGAGCAAAGAGAAATTGCCAAAGAAAGCTGGCGCAGTTTACCGGCTATCTTGAAGAAGATTGGTAAGTCAGAATAGCAGTACTTTCTTTACGACTGCTTGTTATACGTATAGTGCCCTGATTACTTGTTCGGTGCACTGTGGGCTCTAGAAAACAACAGACAGCAAAAAGGCAGTGAATGTTCACTGCCTTTTTTTGACTTAGTCGTCTATTTTGCATAGGCCACTAAGTGTTTTTAATATTGAGACTAAGTTTTAGCTAAAGCCTTGCTTTAAACTAGCTCGAATCCTTAGTCAGGCTTTTTCACCCTAAGCCTTTAAGCTGACGGTCATATTATCGATTAAACGCGCTTTACCTAAGAAAGCCGCAATCAATATTACAGCTGATTTTGTATCACTTGTTACGGCCTCAAACGTTACTTCGTCTCTTATTTCAATATAGTCAGGTCTGAGTCCAGCTTGCTCAACAAACTCTTTGCCATGCTCTATCAGGGCATCTGAGTTTAGGTTACCTTTTTCTAGTTCACTTTTGATTAAGCTGAGCGTCTCATATAGCGCTGAAGCAATTCCACGTTGGTGCTCAGTCAGGTAGCCATTTCTTGAGCTTTTGGCTAGCCCAGAGGCTTCGCGCACGGTTGGAACTGGCACGATCGTAATTGGCATATTCAAATCACGCACTAAAGACTGAATCAGTCGAACTTGTTGATAGTCTTTTTGGCCAAACATCGCCACGTCAGGCTGAACCATATTAAATAACTTTGTCACTACGGTTGCGACACCATCAAAGTGACCTGGACGTTGTGTTGCTTCAGCACAGTGCTCAGCCTCGCTGTTTGGCACAGATACAACCGTTTGCGCAGCAAGTCCATTTGGGTACATTTCTTTTACACTCGGATAAAAGACCACATGATTACCAGCTGCGACTAGTTTTTCACAATCGGCTTCGAAGGTACGAGGATAAGCGTCTAAGTCTTCGTTTTCACCAAATTGCATTGGATTAACAAAAATCGATGTGATCACTAAATCACCTTGCTCATGCGCTCGATTGACAAGCTCAATGTGACCTTCGTGTAAGTTGCCCATGGTAGGCACGAATACAACTTTTTTACCTTCTTGATAACAAGCTGAGCGCCATTGGCGCAGCTCAGACAAAGATTCGATGATTTTCATATTAATTAAACGTTCTGTCTGCGTCTGGGAAGACGCCACTTTGTACTTCTTCGACAAATAACTGCACTGCGCCTTGCATAGTGCCAGCAATGTCGATGTAGTTTTTAGAGAATTTAGGAATATAGCCCGAGCTGATTCCTAGGATGTCGTGCATGACC
The DNA here is from genome assembly GCF_982872775.1 of Psychrosphaera sp. NCBI lineage: Bacteria > Pseudomonadati > Pseudomonadota > Gammaproteobacteria > Alteromonadales > Pseudoalteromonadaceae > Psychrosphaera > Psychrosphaera sp. Next base: position 29,533 of record NZ_CEYNSH010000006.1, read on the forward strand.
AAAATCTGACCGTCAGTCACATTACCTGCACCGATACCAATTGTTGGAATGGTGACGGCTTCTGTGATTGCTTTTGCAAGTGACACTGGAATACACTCAAGTACTAATAATTGAGCACCTGCGGCTTCTAAGCCTTTGGCGTGTTCAATCATTTCATTCGCTTTATCGTTATCACGACCTTGTACTTTAAAGCCACCAAACACATTTACTGATTGAGGTGTAAGGCCCAAGTGGCCACAGACTGGCACGCCATTTTGAGTTAACTGAGCGATGGTGTCGTATAACCAAGCACCACCTTCAATTTTTACCATGTTTGCGCCAGCAGCCATTAGCTCATGAGCGTTTTTGAGTGCCACGTCAGGCGCACTGAAGGTCATAAACGGCATATCCGCAATGATAAGTGCATTATCAACGCCAGCACGGACACACTTAGTGTGGTAAGCGATTTGCTCATTTGTCACTGACAAGGTGTCATCATTACCTTGTAAAACCATGCCTAATGAATCACCAATCAAAAGTGCATGCACGCCATTTTTGTCAAACAATCCTGCAAAGCTCGAATCATAAGCTGTAAGCGCGGCAATCTTCTCACCGTTTTGTTTCATTTTTAACAAAGTAGAAGTGGTAATCTTAGCCATTGTTTAGGTCCATTTTTCAATTAAGTGTGTCATTTAAACAGTAACAACAAAGGTTAAATCGTTTGCATATCATTAAAAGGTAACTTTGTGGCGACATCTTTTAGTGCACGTCCACAAGGTAAAGTGAGCTCTGAGTCAATATCCAATAAAGGATAGACGACAAACTCACGTTCTTTAAGTCCGTAATGAGGCACGGTAAGTTGCTCATCATCAATGACTTGTGAGCCATAGAGTAAGATATCTAAATCTAATGTTCTAGGGCCCCAATGCTCACCATTACGAGTGCGACCATGTGCTTGCTCGATGGCACAGGTTTCAACAAACACTTCGTGGACCGACAAATCGGTTTTTAGTAACACGACTGCATTAACGTAGTCAGGTTGGTCCGCAGGCCCCATTGGTTTGGAAACATAAATCTTGGACTTGGCGACAAACTCAGATTGAGGGAGTAGGGCGAGTTTGTCTATTGCAGTGCGAACCGTGGTTAGCGGATCATTTAAATTAGCGCCAAGGCCAATATAAACATATTCAGACATCAAGTTGCTCTTTTGAGTGTTTGTTGTGCTATTCGTTTGGGATCAATTATGACTTATCACCAGACGGCTTTTTCCTGCGACGCTGACTGCGATATTTTCCGCTGCGCTTAGGTTTGCTCTCACCGTCTTTCGGACCTGGTTTTTTGCCACGGCTACTTGATTTACGATCTTCAAAGCGGCGTTTAGATGCATTGCGCTTGGCTTCAGCCATAATACGCTGAGCGTCGTCAGATTCTTGTAATTCAGTCCAAAAGTCAGCGACTTCTTCTAATTCGCCACCTTCTATTTCAGCGCGTAATAACAAGAAGTCATAAGCCGCTCTAAACCTTGCGTTTTCCAACATTTGCAAAGGGCGTTTACCTTGGGTTTTTAATAACCTGTGCTGAGAATTCCAAATATCTCGCATCGTCGCGGTGAATCGCTTTGGTATCGCAATAGACTGAACAGCTCGGTGCAGGACATCATTCATTGCAAGCTGGAACGCGTCATAAGGTGACAAGCCACTTTCGTGTTGTAATTCCTCTGCGTGTGCTTCAAGCGGATACCAATAAATGGCCGCTAAAACGAACGCTGGAGAAATGCTCTTCTCGGCATTAATTCTGATGTCTGTATTTGTAAACATCAGCTTCATCATGCGCTCTTCTTTGTCTTCCGGGTTACCGGTTAGCACTTGCTCGGCTGCAGGGAAGAAATATTTAAATAAACCGTAATGACGCAGTGACTCAAAATTATCTAGGGCTTTACCAGATAAAAATAGCTTTAAGCTTTCATCGAATAAACGCGCTGGTGGAATGTTGCGTAACAAATGACCTAACTCAAAAATAGGAGTTTCGGTACGCTCGGCAATCTTCATGCGTAATTTAGTCGAAAAACGAACGGCTCGTAACATGCGAACCGGATCTTCGCGGTATCGAGTTTCTGGGTCACCAATCAAGTCGATAACACCCGCCTCGATGTCCGCCATACCGTTGGCAAAATCCAACAGATCAAAATTGCGAATGTCGTAATACAAGCTGTTGATGGTAAAGTCACGTCGCTCGGCATCTTCGTCAATCGTGCCGTATACATTGTCTCTTAACAACTGACCTTCATCACTTTGTTTACTGATCTTCTTCGTCGTTGAGTTGCTGACCGAAGTGGTATTGTTATCATCAATCTCATCAGTGCTTGGCTCGTCTGAAGCAGTCTCTTCATCAAACGAGTGGTGACCGCGCATCGTTGCGACTTCAATGATTTCACGACCAAACATAATATGGGCTAAACGAAAACGACGCCCAATCAATCGACAGTTGCTAAAACAAGCTTTGACCTGTTCAGGGGTGGCATTGGTAACAACATCAAAGTCTTTGGGTTCTAGACCTAGTAAAATATCACGTATACAGCCACCGACTAGGTAAGCTTGATAGCCGTTATCTTTTAAGCGATACAAAACTTTAAGCGCACTTGGGCTGATTTGCTTTCTTGAAATAGGGTGGTCGCCACGAGGGATAACGGTGGCCTTTTCAGACACTGGTTCAAATACTTCGTTTGTGCGTGGGCGATTGCTGTCGTTGTTTTTATCGTGCTTTTTAGAGCGCGGCTTGCGATTTGAGCCTTTGGCTTTATTGCCTTTGAACTGTGTGTCTTTAGATTTTACACCCGAGCTGTCATTGTTGTTTTTCTTAGTTTCACGGTGCTTAGAGGCCGACTCTTTATTGTCAGAATCTTTGCCAAACCAAGAAATTACTTTTTTAAAAACCACGAATAACAACCCTATTTTATTTACTGAAATCGTTTTAGTAACTAATGAGATGCAATAGTCGTAAAAAGAAAAACGATGAAAAATGTGCACATTTGTGTAAGTGACGCGCATTTTACAGTAATAAGCAACAAATTAACAAATAAAAGCACGGTCCAAGCTAAGGCTTATTAAATACTGATTTCTAAATCTTGGCCAATGGCGGATTTCATTGAGGAAGGGCTGGACCATGACGTCTTAGCTTGGTCAATTGCAGCCGTCATTAATTGTTTTACAGATGGCTGATTTGATATCGATAAGTCTTTTGTGAGCTTATCGATATCAAAGCCTAAAAAACTTAGTGCGCGCATCAATTCAGGTATCGGATTGATGACATTAATCGCTTGGGCGTGATTTTGTTTACTCAGCTTTTTGCCCGGTTCTGTAACGACTAACGGCAAGTGGATATATTCGGGGGGCTCAATACCAAAGACGTGATACAAGGCTATTTGACGGGCGGTCAGTGGCATAATATCCGCACCTCTGACGACATGGGTTATGCCTTGGTCGATATCATCAACAACAACGGCCAATTGATAACTAAACAAACCATCTCGACGTTTGATAATGTAATCTTCCTCAGCCATATCACGAGGGCAGTGCTGCGTACCAAACAAACCATCTTCAAATTGATAAACCGGATTAGTTTGTTTGAGTCGTACCGGATTGTTGGTTATGTCTAATGACTTATCAAGGCAAGTTCGATCGTAAGAGCCGCCCATGGCTTTAATTTGTTTGCGGGTACACTGACAGCCATACACTAGATTATGCTCAATTAAGTAGTCGAATACGGCTTGATAGCGGTCTAGACGCTCGGTTTGTTTGACACATTGATTACCAGCGATATGTTCGGTCGCGTCAGGTAGGTCCCATTCAAAACCGAAAGCGTGTAGTGCTTCAAAAATTTGTTGTTCGGCATCCGCGACAACACGAGTGGTATCAATATCTTCAATTCGAACAAACCAGAGACCATCGTTTGCTTTGGCGTGAATATAACTGCCTAAAGCGGCGACAAGAGAGCCAAAGTGGAGAGGACCACTGGGTGAAGGCGCAAATCGGCCTCGTACTTGT
>NZ_CEYNSH010000006.1:33654-56341 GCF_982872775.1 Psychrosphaera sp.
AAGAAAGAGGGTTAAGGCTAAGCCTTAACCACCCATTTGTTTTTCTTTGATTTCAGACAGTGTTTTACAGTCGATACATTGGTCTGCCGTAGGACGAGCCTCTAATCGACGAATACCAATCTCGATGCCACAGGTTTTACAAAAACCAAAGTCATCTGATTCAATAAGACCTAGCGTCTTTTCAATTTTCTTGATCAACTTGCGTTCGCGATCTCGAGTGCGAAGCTCAAGCGCAAATTCCTCTTCCTGTGACGCACGGTCAACTGGGTCAGGGAAGTTAGCTGCTTCGTCCTGCATGTGAGATTTGGTGCGATCAACTTCTTCACGCAACTGATTGCGCCATGCTTCAAGAATTTTGCGAAAATGAGTCAACTGCTCGTCGCTCATGTATTCTTCGTTTGGGCTTTCTTGGTATGGCTCAACGCCTGCTAAGGCTAATAATCCCAATGATTTTTTATCTGCCATGCGTTGCTTTTCTCCTAAAATTCAACTGGTTAGCGCACTATTTTCTTTATTTGTATAAGCAACCAGTGCCTAAAGCAAAAAAAAGGGCGGCTACATATAGCAAAATTACCACCAATAGGCAATAAAAAGCTACATTATTTGTTTGTATCGTTCGTTATGATATTGCTTAAGTCAATATCCTTGGGGCAGACAAACGAGCTTGTGTGGGATACTGTCGTTTGTTGCGCCGTTATATGGGTATGAACTACCAAAATTTCTACCCCTGTTTGCAAAACTTCTTCAATTAATTTTGCATAGGTCTTGTCAATGTGGCTAGCGGCCGTGACGGACTTTATACCGTTGTGCTGTACCAAAAAGATCAGAACCGCTCGAAAACCTTGTTTTTTCATTTCGGCTAATTCACGTAAGTGCTTCTGTCCACGAACACTTTTGGCATCTGGGAAGGCACCTAGCCCGGTCTCATTATCTAGTAATAACGTGGTTGATTTAACTTCTACGTAACAGTCGGGCTTGTTTGAGTCTTTCAATAATATGTCTATTCGGCTGTTTTCTTCACCGTATTTTACTTCAGTGAGAATCTCTTCGTAGTCACTCAGCTCTGCAATTTTTTCTTCTTCAATGGCTTGTTTAACAATGTCGTTGGCCTTGATGGTATTCACACCTATAAAATGACCGTGTTGATCAACGGTTTTTTCAAGCGTGTGTTTATATTTGCGTTTGGGGTTGTCGCTCGTGCTGAAATACGCGTCAAATCCAGGCTCGGCGCAGCCAGTCATTGCACCTGTGTTATTGCAATAAATGGTAAACATATTGCCGTCTTGTTCTACGTCCACCAAAAAGCGTTTGTAGCGCTTAATCAATTTAGCCTTTTGCAGTTTTGTCTTTTGCAGCTCAGTCACGCGTTTCCTCTACAGATTTATTTTGACCAAAAGGCAGTAAGTGAATAATGCCAGCAACGATTAGCCCGGCGATCACTCCGTACGTACCATCTAATAATACACTGAGTGTGCTCACTAATATCGAACCGAATTGAAGGGTTTCTGATGCAAAGTTCATTATCAGCGCAGACAAGTGGTGGACAGCGTCAATGTTATGAGTCAGCATGCCGCCACCGACTAAGAACATGGCGACAAGACCAATCACACTTAAGCTCTTCATTAGCCTTGGGGCAAATGAAAGCAGTCCTTTACCTAAGGTTTTTAATACGGCATTAGACTTGTTTTTCCAATGTAAGCCAATGTCATCAAGCTTGACGATAAGGGCAACTAAGCCATAAACGCCGACAGTCATCGCAATGGCAATGACACTTAAGGCTATAATCTGGGTCATCATAGGCGCATCGCCAAAGCTACCTAAGGCAATAATGATGATTTCTGCCGACAAGACAAAATCTGTTCTAATTGCGCCTTTGATTTTGTTTTTTTCAAAGTCCATGAGTTCTTCTTTGGACAAGTTGATAGCACTCAGGAGTTCTTGATGGTGTGTTTCTTTTTCGTCTGCGTCAGTTTGGAACCACTCGATGATTTTCTCGGCGCCTTCAAAACAAAGGAACAAACCTCCGAGTACCAATAGCGGCACAATAAGCCAAGGCAAAAAAGCACTAATTAACAGTGCGGCGGGAACGAGTATAAATTTATTGAGAAAACTACCTTTCGCAACTGCCCATACAACTGGCAATTCACGATCAGCTTTTACGCCACTGACTTGTTCGGCATTAACGGCGAGATCATCTCCAAGGACACCAGCGGTTTTCTTGGCGGCAACTTTAGACATAGCAGCAACATCGTCTAATAAAAGTGCGATGTCATCAAATACAGCAAAAAAGCTAGCAGAAGGCATAAAGGTCTCTCCATAAATTGCCAAAAAGCCACAACCTGGCGTTAATTTACTGATGCTAACCTAGTTTTTGATGATAATGAACTGACGAATCAAACTATTTTCTCTATTATAAAAGCCAATAATAACGACAAAGAAAGAGACAGGAATTATGACAGACATTTTAACGATTCAACTGAGCAGACAATCGGCACCAGTGGGTTATAGCGAAGGCAGTCCGTTAAGTTCGAATGAAAACGGCTTTTTAATTCATATCGATGATAATGACTTAGCAGCGTCGTTACCTGTTATTCAGTCTTGCGGTCGCAAGCTACAAAGCTTAGGTGTCAACAATATTGTCATCAGTGGCTTGTGGGACATCGAGCAACAATGGGCGCTATATTTAGGCATGGTCACGGCAAAAGGCGGTCAATCGGTACTTTGGTTAGACTGTGATGCCGATGAGCTAAACGCTCGTAAGAAGTCTTACGACTGGACGCGCGCGATGACGAACTTACCACCGGCAGACTTATACCCGATGGCATTAGCTTCTCAAGCCGTTTCATTTTTAGAAGAGATCGCAGGCAAATACATCAGCCATCAAATTATTTCAGGTGAAGACTTACTTGAAGAGGGTTGGATTGGCATTCACTCTGTTGGTCGTGCGAGCGTTCATCCACCGGCATTACTTAGCCTTGACTACAACCCAACGGGTGATGCAGATGCGCCGATCGAATATGCTTTGGTTGGTAAAGGTATTACTTTTGACAGCGGTGGCTACTCGATTAAGACATCGGAAGGCATGTTAACCATGAAGTGTGACATGGGCGGTGCTGCTACAGTAACGGGCGCATTAGGCTTAGCGATTATGCGTGGTTTGAACAAGCGCGTTCGTTTGATTTTGTGTTGTGCTGAAAACATGATTTCTGGCTCGGCATACCGACTAGGCGATGTAATCACCTACAAAAACGGCACCAGTGTTGAGATTGTAAATACCGATGCGGAAGGTCGTTTAGTATTGGCTGATGGTCTAATGCACGCCGAAGAATTGGGCGCTAAGAAGATCATTGATGCAGCAACGCTAACTGGTGCCGCTATGATGGCAGTGGGTAGTGACTACAATGCGATGTTTGCACTAGACAAAGAGATGTTAAAAGAAGGCTTAGCGGCAGCTGAGAGTGAATTTGAAGGTGCGTGGCCACTACCGCTAGAAAAATTCCACCGTAATAACTGTCCATCTGCGTATGCCGATACAGCTAACAGTCGTCCACAAAAAGGCGGCGGTATGGGCGGTGCGTCAAATGCTGCAGGCTTCTTATCTCGTTTTGTTAACGAAGATGGTAATGGTTGGTTACACATCGATTTAGCCGGTGCGTTTAACAACAATCCGAATGCGAAATATGCAGCTGGTGCAACGGCAATGGGTGTGCGAACGATTGCACATTTATTATTGAAAGACTAATAGGGTTTTTCGATAAAAAAACGGTGTAAATGTTTGAAGGTTGGGACATTTACACCGTTTCGACTTACAAGATGGTTATGATTAAGAAGCGTCAGTTTATCCTGACGCTTTTTTGTTTAAACGAGCTTGGTGCAATAGTGGTTCAGTGTAACCACTTGGCTGAGTACGACCTTTTAGCACTAAGTCCAATGCGGCTTGGAAAGCGATAGACGACTCAAAGTTAGGTGCCATTGGCTCGTAGCCTGGTGTATTGGCGTTTTGCTTATCTACAACTGCCGCCATTTTTTTCATGACTAATTCAACGCGTTCTTCACTGCACAAGCCATGCTGTAACCAGTTCGCCATGTGCTGACTCGAGATGCGACAGGTTGCTCTGTCTTCCATCAAACCAACGTTATTAATGTCTGGTACTTTTGAACAGCCAATACCGGCATCAACCCAACGTACGACATAACCCAAGATTCCTTGTGCATTATTGTCGAGTTCGTGATTGATCACACCCGGAGATAACGGCTCATCTTTACTCAGTAGTGGGATTTGTAGGATTTCGTCTAACAAGGCTTCTTCAGACTCTAATGACTCTAAAAGTTGTGCTTGAACACTGTGTACATTCACTTTGTGATAATGCAGGGCGTGTAACGTTGCTGCTGTTGGTGATGGTACCCAAGCTGTATTAGCACCTGCTTCTGGGTGACCCACTTTGGCATCCATCATCGCAGCCATTTGATCAGGTATAGGCCACATGCCTTTACCAATTTGTGCTTTACCATTAAAGCCAGCGCGTAAGCCACTGCCTACATTCGACTTTTCGTATGCGTTGATCCAAGGCATGGTTTTTAACGTGGCTTTAGGCTTAAACGGACCAGCTAGCATAGAAGTATGTAGCTCATCACCTGTGCGGTCCAAGAATCCTGTATTAATGAATACCACTCTGTCTTTGGCTTGTTTGATACAAGCTCGAAGATTTACTGACGTGCGGCGTTCTTCATCCATGATGCCCATCTTAATGGTGTGACGCTCAAGTCCTAACATATCCTCGACACTGTCGAACAAATCGTTAGTGAACGCTACTTCCGTCGGGCCATGCATTTTAGGTTTTACGATATAAATCGAGCCAGTTTTACTGTTCTGTTTCGCTTGGTCGGTGTGGCCTTCTTTCACTCTATCAACATCAATTTTGCCAATAGCAGAGGTGATAATGCCATCTAAAATGCCTTCTGGGACTTCTTGGCCGTCAAAAGTCATCACTGGGTTAGTCATCAGGTGACCAACGTTGCGGACAAACATTAAAGCGCGACCAGGTAGCGATTGGATCGTACCATCCAAGCCTTGATACTCAACGTCATCGTTCATGGCACGAACAAAAGTGTCGCCATTTTTTTCAATGCGCTCTTCTAAGTTACCAGAGATAAGCCCTAGCCAATTTTTGTAAACGGCGGTTTTGTCTTCAGCATCAACGGCTGCAACCGAGTCTTCACAGTCCATAATAGTGGTTAGTGCTGATTCTAGGACGACATCTTTAATGCCAGCTGCGTCGGTTTTGCCTATAGGACTGTTTGCATCGATTTGGACAATTAGGTGAAGGTTGTTGTGAACAAAGACAAGGCCCGTTGGTTCAGTTTCTGTGCCTTGATAACCAATAAACTGCTCTGGGTTCTGCAACTGTGCTAGTTGCTCTTTTCCATTGACGCTTAACGTTGCTTTAAGTGCGCCATTATTAACTTCTAACTTAGTAACTGACGTCCAACAGCCCGTTAGAGGAAGGTATTCATTTAATACTTCACGAGCGTAAGCGATTACTTTGTTGCCTCGAACCGGGTTGTACTGACCAGATTTTTCAGCGCCGTTTTCTTCACTAATAACGTCTGTGCCATACCAAGCATCGTATAAGCTACCCCAACGAGCATTGGCGGCGTTGAGTGCATAACGAGCGTTCATTACAGGCACAACAAGTTGTGGACCGGCCATTGTGGCGATTTCAGGATCGACATTTTGGCTGTTAATCGTGAAGGAATCAGGCTGTGGCTCTAGATAGCCAATTTCTTTTAAGAAAGCCTTGTAGTGATCAAAATCAAAGGTCTCGTTGGCCGTATGATATTCATCTATTTGTTTTTGTAATTGCTCACGCTTTTCTAAAAGGGCTTGATTGACTGGGATAAATCGGGAAAAGACATTCTCAACGTCAGTCCAAAACTTGGATTCTTGTAGTTTGGCTGGTGGTAATACAGACTCGTTTACGAATTGATAAAAAGAACGGTCGATATTTAATTTACCAACTTGAATTGTGTTGTTATTCAGTTGGTTGGTGCTTTCTGTTGCGATCGTGTCTGGCATGTGAGCCTCGTTTTACGTTAAAAAAGTGCTTGGACATTCTAAGCCTAGTGATAAATATACGACTAGGCTTCCTTTTGTATCTCCATCATAAACATTGTGAATAGTGGTCTATTCGCCACCAATATCAACGATTAAGCGGCGCAACCAAACGTGACCTTCATCGTGGTGCAGCAATGGAGACCAAGCCATTTTTAAGGCGATAGGTGGAATGTCAAACGGTGGGTCCATGATCACGACATCTGGGTGGTTGGCGTAATGATTGGCGGCTTTTGACGGTAAAGTCGCAATTAAACCTTGCTCTTTCGCCATCCACATCGCCATGTGATAGTGACGAGTAAAGACACTGATATCACGTTTTTTATCGAACTTGGCAAGTTCGGCGTCGACCCAACCTAGTTTCTGAACCTCATTAGGATCAATACCTACACCAGTACCAAAGCCGGTTTTACTTACCCAGACATGTTTGTGGTTAAGATACGTTTCTAAGTCCAAATCGGGAAGGCAAGGGTGGTCAGCGCTGACCATACAAGAAAACGTATCATACCAAATGACTTTTTGGTGAAACGACAGCGGTAAGTCATCAAAGCGGTTGATGGCCATGTCAACTTTACCTAATTCTACATCGTGAAAACTTACATCTGACGGCGTTACGATATCCAACGTGACGCCAGGCGCTTTAGAGCGAAGGGCGCCAATGACACGGGCTAATAGGGTTGTTTCGGCGTAGTCACTGGCCATGATTCGAAACGTTCTGTTAGATTTTAGCGGCTCGAATTTCGTTTCTGGCTGTAAGGTTGACTCTAATTTTGAAAGAATATTACGAATAACAGGCTGTAATTCTAATGCCTTAGTCGTTGGCGTCATTCCCTCTGAAGTTCTTACCAGTATTGGATCGTTAAAGAGTTCTCTTAATCTTTTAAGACCGTTACTCATTGCTGGTTGGGTTATTGAAAGCTGATCAGCCGAGCGAGTTACGTTTTTTTCTCGTAATAGTACATCTAGGTATACCAATAAATTTAAGTCAACTTTATTAATATTCATCTCGTGAATTCCATGTATCGAAATTATTTATTATATGAATCCTACCTCTTTGTCGTAGTGTTGTCAGCACGAAATATCGAATAGCAAAAATCGCGAATGGCTAACACAGCTTAAAGCGCAACATAACAGAGGACACACTTATGTCAGCCTTTACAAATGAAGTAGAACTATTACAAGCAATCAAAAACCGCCACGGTGATAGCTGGGCAGCCATTGAACCTGAATATGCCGCTCGAATGCGTGCTCAAAACAAATTTAAAACAGGTTTGGACATTGCCAAGTACACAGCGGCAATCATGCGCAAAGACATGGACGACTACGATAAAGATCCATCTCAATATACTCAATCATTAGGCTGTTGGCACGGTTTCATCGGCCAACAAAAGCTGATCTCAATTAAGAAGCACTTCAATAGCACTGACAAAAAGTACTTATATCTTTCAGGTTGGATGGTCGCTGCATTGCGTTCTGAGTTTGGTCCTCTTCCTGACCAATCAATGCACGAAAAAACGTCAGTCGCTGGCCTTATCGAAGAGTTATACACATTCTTACGTCAAGCCGATGCACGTGAACTTGGTGGTTTGTTCCGCGAACTAGATGCCGCTCGCGAAGCAGGTGACGAAGTTAAAGCACAAAAAATCCAAAATGAAATCGACAATCATCAAACACACGTTGTACCAATTATTGCTGATATCGATGCAGGTTTTGGTAACGCAGAAGCAACGTACTTGATGGCAAAACAAATGATTGAAGCCGGTGCATGTGCGATTCAAATCGAAAACCAGGTATCAGACGAAAAACAATGTGGTCACCAAGACGGTAAAGTAACGGTTCCACATGAAGATTTCTTAGCAAAAATTCGTGCGGTACGTTATGCATTCTTAGAATTAGGTATTGATGACGGTGTTATCGTTGCTCGTACTGACTCATTAGGTGCTGGTCTAACTAAGCAAATCGCTTACACTCGTGAACCTGGTGACTTAGGTGACCAATACAATAGCTTCTTAGATTGTGAAGAAGTTGCGGCAAACGACCTTAAAAACGGTGACGTCATCATCAACCGCGAAGGCAAGTTATTACGTCCTAAGCGTTTACCTTCTAACCTATTCCAATTCCGCCCAGGCACAGGTGAAGACCGCTGTGTACTTGATTGTATTACGTCACTACAAAACGGTGCTGACTTACTTTGGATTGAGACTGAAAAACCACATGTAGGCCAAATTGGTGGCATGGTTGACCGAATCCGTGAGGTTATTCCAAATGCTAAATTGGTTTACAACAACAGCCCATCATTCAACTGGACACTAAACTTCCGTCAGCAAGTATTTGATGCGTGGGTTGAAGCGGGTAAAGACGTGTCTGCTTACGACCGTGAGAAGTTAATGAGTGTTGACTATGATACAACAGAGCTTGCCGCAGAAGCTGATGAGCGCATCCGTACGTTCCAAGCTGATGCAGCGCAACACGCAGGTATCTTCCACCACCTAATCACTCTACCGACATACCACACAGCGGCATTGTCAACGGACAACCTAGCGAAAGAATACTTCGGTGAAGCGGGCATGTTAGGTTATGTTGCGGGTGTTCAGCGTAAAGAAATTCGTCAAGGTATTGCGTGTGTTAAACACCAAAACATGGCGGGTTCTGACATTGGTGATGATCACAAAGAATACTTTGCTGGTGAAGCGGCTCTGAAAGCTGGTGGTAAAGAAAACACCATGAATCAGTTTGCATAAGTGAGATAAGCGAAAGGTTTAATTAGATGAGACACTAATTTCAAAGACCTTTTGCCTTTCACTAGAAAACGAGCGCACGAACGCCTAAGCTAATTGTGTATTATAGCTTAGGCGTTTTTTTATGATAAAAATCAAAGGTATTGACCACATAGTTTTAAGAACCCAAAACTTAGACAGATTGCTCTGGTTTTACTCAGAGGTATTAGGGTGTCCACTTGAGCGCTCACTTGGCCCGGATGTTGGCTTAAATCAATTAAGAGCAGGTAATGCGTTAATTGACATTGTGACGGTCGATAGTGAACTCGGAAAAATGGGCGGTGGCCCACCAGAGTCGACGAAACACAATGTTGACCATATATGTCTTCAAGTCGAGGCAACCTCTGTGAATGAAATTTTGGCCCATTTAAACGAACATGATGTTGAAGTCGGTGCAATTGACGTCCGATATGGCGCAACTGGTTTTGGCCAAAGCGTTTATGTAGATGACCCCGATGGCAATATGGTCGAGCTCAAACCCGTCTAAATTGTCATTGATTTGCAACCTTAACGTCACGGCTTTGTCATCTTTATTTTCTACTTTTAGAACCAATAGAGTAGAAAAGGACAAAGCCAATGATTTCGGTCGAACGTGTAATCTCTCAACAGTTCCCAGCCATTGAAACTAACCACCCTTTAGTCAAGAACACATTTTTACGCTTTTTGCGTTTCCTTTTTCATGAAAACGAGTTCCAACTTTTTGCCAAAGACTTCCCTCACTTGATTGGTGTTGACTTTATTGAACAAGTCCTAGAGTTTTTTGAATTTGATTATGTCGTCAAAGAGCGAGAGATCAGGAACGTACCGAGTTCGGGCCGAGTTGTTGTTATCGCAAACCATCCCATTGGCAGTTTAGACGGACTCGTTTTACTTAAAATGCTCAGCAATGTCCGTTCAGATGTCAAAGTGGTTGCCAACGAGCTGTTATGGGCAATTGAACCACTGCGTTCAATGCTCTTACCCGTTAACAATATGGGCGGTAAAACACCAAAAGAAAACATGGCAAATATCGAACGTCATCTGCAAAACGAAGGAGCCTTGTTGATTTTCCCTGCCGGTGAAGTGTCAAGGCTCACCCCTACAGGCATTAAAGACGGAACTTGGCACAGTGGCTTTTTAAGGTTTGCGAATAAAACTCAGTCACCCATTTTGCCTATTCATGTTGAAGGCAAAAATTCAGCGTTTTTCTATGGGTTGTCTATGTTGGCTAAACCATTAAGTACCTTATGGCTCGTTCATGAGATGTTTAAACAACAGCGTAGTGAGGTGCGCCTGAGAGTTGCGAATGTTGTTGAATATGGTACGTATTCCAAGCTACCCATCAGTGACAAACAAAAAGTAAAGCGCTTTAAGAAACAGGTATACGCCATCAGTAAACAAAAAAACTTGGTGGAATTTGCCTCTGACATACCCAGTGTTGCTCATCCCGAAGCGTCTCATTCAGTCAAAGCAGAATTACAAGAGCAAACCTTTCTCGGAAAAACCAGTGATGGTAAACACATGTACTGTTTTAGTGATAGTGGTGATTCAGCGGTAATGCGGGAGATTGGTCGATTGAGGGAAATGACCTTTAGAGCCGTTGGCGAAGGTTCAGGTAAACCCAGAGATATCGATGTTTATGACCGCGATTATGACCATATTATTTTATGGGATGACACCACACTGGAAATTGTCGGTGCTTATCGCTTGAAGCCAACCCAATCTTCCTCCTCACAGCAAACCCAAAATCTCTATACCCAAACACTATTCGATTTAACGTCTTTACCCCAATCTGTTTTGGCTCAAGGACTGGAACTAGGAAGAAGCTTTGTCCAACCCAAATATTGGGGCAAAAGAAGCCTGGATTATCTATGGCAAGGTGTGGGCGCCTATTTAAAGCAACAGCCTAATATTCGTTATCTGTTCGGAGCGGTAACTATCAGTAATGAATTACCAGAACCAGCCAAGGCCAGTCTCGTTCGATTTTATCAATTGTATTTCCCAGGAGATTCCAAGTGGGCCGTTCCACAAATGCCATTTGAACCAAAACCTGACTGTGGCATTTATTTTCATGGCGATGACTACGCCCAAGAATTTGGAGAGTTAAAAAGCTACCTTAAAAAACTAGGCTGCCAAGTCCCAACTCTATACAAACAGTATGCCGAGCTTTGCGAAGACTCAGGTACGCAGTTCTTGAGCTTTAACAAAGATCCGGATTTTTGTGATTGCATTGATGGTCTGGTTCTCGTTGATATCACCAAAATGAAAGCACAAAAAAGAGCCCGGTATTTACAATTAGAAAAAATCGAAATAAAAGGCGATTTGACGCAGACGCCTAGTGCTTCAAAGGAGCCCAGTTCAGATATACACGCACCAACAATTCCTAAAACTGACCAGTCAGGAGCGCATCATGAATAATCAATACCGCACTATTTGGCTTTCGGATATTCACCTCGGCTGTAAGGACTGCAAAGCCGACTTCCTTTTGGACTTTTTAACCAGCCATACCGCCGACACCTTGTATTTAGTTGGTGATATCGTTGACTTTTGGGCCTTATCAAAACGCCTTCGCTGGCCCGAATCACACAATAAAGTGCTGAAAAAAATACTGCAACTATCAGAACAAGGAACTCGAGTCGTCTACATCCCTGGAAATCATGATGAAGTTTTGCGTCCGTACGCTGACATGTTGTTTGCAGGAATAGAAATACATCACGAATTTATACATCAGACCATTTCAGGTAAAAAAATGCTGTTAGTCCACGGTGACAAATACGATGGACAAGTATGCTTGGGCAAATGGCAGGCTAAATTGGGCGATGTATTGTATGACTTTTTACTCTTTTTAAATCGTCAATGTCAGGTGTTAAGACGAACGTTTGGACTGCCATACTGGTCATTAGCAAGTTTTATCAAAACCAAAGTAAAAAGTGCCAATGAAGCCATCGCTCGCTATCAACAAGCGGCGGTCAAGGATGCCAAACAACAAGACACCGATGCGATTATTTGTGGGCATATTCATCACCCTAAACTCACCATTGATGATGGCGTTTTGTATTGTAACGATGGCGACTGGATCGAAAGTTGTACCTCATTAGCTGAAACGCAAAAAGGAGAAATTCAACTATTGCGATGGAATGATCAATTACAAACAAGTGAAGTAATGGCACAAGCCAATTGGGGTCAGGCTGCACCTGTGTATAAAGAACAGGCAGCCTAACCTTATCAAGCCATTTTAAGACCATTTGTCTTCGACAAGCACCAAGGAAATAGGTATGTTAGTAATGACCAACGCCATAAGTGGCTTATTAGGTCGATATTTAGACATATTGAAAGACTTGGAAAACAAGAATGACAAAAACCAAGGTGGCGTTTGACGATACCGTAATACGCGACTCCTCTAACATTGCAGTGCTTGATATAGGCTCTAACAGCTTTCATTTAGTGGTCGCTAAGATCAGTGCGAGTGAAGTTCAAATTCTGCACAAAGCCAAGCACAAAGTCAGGTTGGCCGATGGTCTGAACGAACAACTGATATTATCTGAAAGCGCAATCCAAAGAGGGTTAGATGCGTTAGTTCATATAGAGAAAACGTTACAGAGTTACCACCTAGACACCGTCGAAATTGTCGCGACGTACACGATGCGAACCGCGAGAAATGCGGATGAGTTTATTGAGCGTGCGGCCTCGATTTTGTCCTATCCAATTGAAATAGTGTCAGGGGAAGAGGAAGCAAAATTAATATATAACGGTGTGGCTAACACCAATTCAGTCAATGACACGACTCTTGTCATCGACATTGGTGGGGGCAGTACCGAGTTTGTCATTGGTCAGGGCCATGAAAGTAAGCTCGCCAAAAGTTTAAACATGGGATGTGTGAGTTTTACCAATCGCTATTTTAAGCAAGGTCTTATGACTGCTACTGGGTTTGAGCTTGCTGTCGAGGCGGCCAGTCAGCAACTTGAAACCATCAGAGCGGCGTTCTTAAAAAATGGTTGGCGTGTTTGTTTAGGCACATCGGGGTCGATAGAAAGTGTCGTTAGCGTGGTTGCTCAACAAAATGCAATGAGCATTCCTTCTCAAGCCGTTACCCTTGATGACCTTTATAAATTAAAACAAATGTGTATCGATGTACACGTGATGGATGACCTAACGTTGGGTGTGATTAATGAAGATCGCAAACACGTATTTGCCGCGGGTGTTTCAATCTTAATTGCGGCGTTTGAACAGTTAAATATTGAGTCGATTCGATTTGTTAATGCCGCGCTCCGCGAAGGGGTTATTTTTAATATTCATTCAAAAATGCAAAACCCTCTATAAATTTCAAAAAAGTGTCTTAGTACGGTAACAAAACGGACACTTTCCCTTCCTATCATTACTTCACAGTTTGAATCTAAGTCAGTTCCTTCTAGAGTGAGGTAGACATGGCTAACGTCATACGTGAAAGTAAAATTCAGCAATTAGACACCAGTGTTTTTTATTGGCTAAATCAGTGTTCGCAAGCCCGAATCAAACCTCTGAGTATTTGGATATCAAAGACAGGCGATGGTTACTTATACTTTCTGATAGCGTTGACACTTTTGCTTTATGGTTATGTGAACAATGACCATCACACTCAGCGATTTTTCTATAACGCACTACTCGCATTTGGCATCGAACTTCCCATCTATTTATTGCTAAAAAATGTAGTTAAACGGGATCGCCCCAGTGAGTTCTTTTCTCGATATTCAGCGAAAGTTCAAGCACATATTGTCCCTTCGGATAAGTTCAGTATGCCATCAGGGCACACAGCGGCGGCGTTTTTGTTTGCAGGTGTGATCAGTGTGTTTTTTCCTACTTTTACTTTGTTCGCATACAGCTGGGCAGTGCTGATTGGACTGTCTCGTATTTTGCTGGGCGTGCATTTTCCTGGTGACGTAATTGCAGGCGCATTACTCGGGCTGGCCTGTGCGGAAATGTCATTGACCTTGTTTTTGTTGATTTGATGCTTAGCGAAATGGTTGGCCTAACGAGCGGCCTAGTTGTTGGCGAAGTTATTGGCACTTCGGCTGTCATACCTGTTGTCTTAATTTAAAAAGAGGCGTGAAATGAAAATATTGTACGGAATTCAAGGTACAGGAAATGGTCATATAACTCGAGCTAGAGTCATGGCAAAAGCCTTTAAATCTCGCGGTGTTGAGGTTGATTATGTGTTTTCTGGTCGGGCTCAAGAAGGGTATTTTGACATGGAGCCTTTTGAACAATATCAAGCATTTAAAGGCTTGAGCTTTGCCCATCAATACGGCTCTGTCAGTTATCTGAAGACAATTCGTCAAGCTGATTTAGTTCAGTTTAGACGAGATGTTTATGCCATTGACGTGGACGAATATGACCTCATTATTAATGACTTCGAGCCGGTTACTGCCTGGGCTGGTCGACTCGGCGGCAAAACGGTCATCAATATTAGTCATCAAGGCGCGTTTACTCATCAAAATGTGCCTTCAAAAGGGCTAGGTTGGCTCAATCGTCAAATTCTTAATTACTTTGCACCAGCGGATATTACCTTGGGCGTGCATTGGTTTCACTTTGGTGAGTCGATTTTACCGCCGTTTATTGAAAGAGAAGAAAATGTCGTCAATGAAAGTAGCGTTGAAGATGTTTTGGTTTATATGCCATTTGAAGACTTAGACGATATTTTAAATTTACTCAGTAGTCAGCACAGTCGCCGTTTTGTCGTGTATCACCCAGCCATAGACCAAGATACAGACTTGATGGGCGTAGCGTTAAGAAAGCCTTGTCGACGCGGGTTTTTGCAAGAGCTCGAGCGTTGTAATGGCGTCGTGGCTAATGCCGGCTTTGAATTGAGTAGTGAAGCACTGTGCGCAGGCAAAAAACTTTTACTAAAGCCATTAGAAGGACAGTTTGAGCAAGCATCCAATGCAGAAACATTGCGACAACTTGGTTTAGCAAGCGTCATGAGCGGGCTGGATGAGTTAGAGTTGGATGCATGGCTAAATTTACCAAACAACGAAGCCATCAATTATCCAAGTGACGCAACACCGCTGGTGGACTGGTTATTAGCAGGTGACTACAACTCACCTGACAAATTGTGTAAGTCTTTATGGCAGTCAATTTCCCTGCCTCGTCAGGCACCTAGTCAGCAGTATAAAGATACCAATTTTGCCGAATTAGCATAGCAAGTCTTAGCATAAATTATTGTTTTGCATATAATGGCTACTTTTACCGACGAAGTAGCCAATATGTCCTTACCGATAGACGCCGTTTTTAAAGACCTTGATCAATATCTTCAGTCTGAATCTAGGGTCATATTACAAGCAGCTCCAGGCGCAGGTAAGTCAACGCGGTTGCCTCTTTTACTTCTGCAGCAAGGTCAAAATCAACGCGGCACGTTCAGCCCCAACAATCAAATTGTTATTCTAGAACCAAGACGTGTTGCCGCTCGACAAATCGCCAGCTATCTAGCAAAACAACTTGGCGAAAAAGTGGGCCAAACTGTCGGCCTAGCAATGCGCGGTGAAAACAAAACCAGTTCCGAAACTGTTATTACCATCATGACTGATGGGGTTTTGGTTAAAATGTTACAAGCAGACCCAGAGCTTGAAGGTGTGGGGCTCGTTGTCTTTGACGAATTCCACGAACGTGCCTTAACATCAGACTTAGCCTTGGCCTTAACGTTAGACAGCCAAGAACTCAATGAGTCTTTGGGTGTGTTAGTCATGTCAGCGACCATAGATACCATTGGTTTGGCGGCTCAGCTTCAGGCCAAAATTGTGTGTGCAGAGGGAAGACAATACCCTGTCGATATTCACTATACAAAAGGTGAGTTGGTACCTACTACTGCTGATATATTGAACACTATTAAGTTGGCACTAGAACAACACGACTCATCTATTCTCGTATTTTTAAGCGGTTTTGCCGAAATTAAATCGGTTGAACAAGCGTTAAATAACTATTTATCTTCAACGTCTCATGAAACGACGATCAAGGTCATGCCTTTGTATGGCGGCTTGTCATTAAAAGACCAGGTAGAGGTGATTAAACCGAGTCCAGAAAATACTCGCAAAGTTGTATTAGCGACCAATATTGCGCAAACCAGTTTAACCATTGACGGTATAGATGTGGTTGTTGATGCAGGCCAAGAAAAGGTTGTCCAATATCAGGGGCGTTTTAATACCGAAGTATTAGTCACACAAGCTACGTCTAAAGCCGCAGCAGAGCAAAGAGCCGGTCGAGCAGGGCGATTGCGGCCAGGCGTTTGTTATCGAATTGGTAGCGCCGAGCATTGGCAGCGCCGAGCCGCCTACGATGTTGCTGAAATTGAAAGGGTCGATTTGAGTCAGCTTTTATTAGAAGTTCAGGCATGGGGTGCTAATATTCACGAGCTTTTTTGGCCGACTCAGCCAGACCCGGGCTTGATCAAAGCCGCTACAAATAAGTTGATTTCACTCGGCTTTTGGCAAATTAATGATAAAGGGAAATTACAAAATACTACCCTAGTTGAAGCATTTCGTACTTACGGTACTGAGCTACGTGTCGCCAGACTGTTGCATTTTGCCAAGTCCTACTGCGGTTCAAATCCTGTAAAAATTCATACCGCAGCGCTGTTGGCCAGTTACCTTTCCGATGGCTCCGCAACGTTACCTGACAACATAATTGATCTTGCGTATCGTGCGGCGGATAGCAATCGAATGCTCAATTCAACTAAGCAGCTTATGATTCGTTACGCCAAACTATTAGGAGTAAGACTTTCTGTATCATCTCTGTCGGACGTCCTTAGAGAAATTACCCAAAGTGATACTGCGTTAACGGATGTTGCTATGTTCAGTGCGGCGGCATTTCCCGACCGCGTCGCTAAACAGACCAAAAAGCGTTGGAAAATGAGCAGTGGCGGTGCCGTGGAGTTTCATCCTAATCGTCCATATCAAGGCCACCAAGCAGAGGTCAATAATACGGCTTCTGGGCTGATTGTTGTGGTTGATTTTAGCGCCAGTCAGTTTGGTCATTATGTGCAATCTTATGCACCATTGGATTTTAGTGAGTTACAAACGCATTTGCCTGAGTTAATTAGTGAGCAAAAGAAAGTAACTTGGTCCGAGTCCAAGCAAGCTCCGAGTGCAAGCATCCACACTATGATTGGTCATTTAATCATTGAACAAAAAAATACTTCACTCTCACTGAGTGACGATGAATGGATTGAATTGTGGTTGGACTATGTAAAAAAAGGACTGGAAGAGAAAGGGGCGTCAGTGTTCGGTTCGCAAGAACAAAAAGTACAGTCGTTGTTAACCCGAGTTGCGTTAGCAAAATCACTTAATGCGATTGAGGATTGGCCCGAGTTAACTGTTGAAACCCTTGGTGAACAACTTGATGACTGGTTGGCGCCTTATCTTAATAATATTCGCAGTGCCAAACAGCTCAATGCTCTCAACTTTACAGAATTATTAGAGACGTGGCTGGGGTGGAATCGAGTACAGCAACTCAACCAGCTTTGCCCGTTTAGTTATGTCACTCCAGCGGGAAATAAAGTCAAGATTGATTATATATCTTCGCCACCTAAGATTGCGGTTCGCCTCCAAGAAATGTTTGGTGAGCCTCAGTCACCGCGAATCTGTAACAATCAACAACCACTGTTAATTGAGCTGTTATCTCCTGCTCGCAGGCCGCTTCAACTTACTCAGGATTTAGCCAACTTTTGGCAAAACGCTTATGTTGAAGTCAAAAAAGAAATGAAAGGCCGATACCCCAAACATCGATGGCCAGATGATCCGGCTAACGAGGTTCCGGGCTCGTCATTGAAAAAGCACCACCCATCAACAATTAAATAATCTGTGAAATATTTAAGAAATGGGGCAATGTTTGTTGCACCCCTGACTCAAGTTATTACCTCAACCTTGAGCTAAGTTAATAAAACAATGAACAATTGCCAAAAAGTTTGATACGATTTTGAGCGAATTCTAATAAGCTTATGAAGTCAGTATGAGCCAATCAGTTGATCCCAATCAGGTATTAAAACAGCATGCTTACCGCATTTTAAAAGTGGTGATCTTTTTGTGTGTGGTCTTGGCTTTTTATTTACTCTATCTCGATGCTTGGGTCCAAAAACGCATGTCAGGGCCCAAGTGGGACACACCGGTTCAGGTCTTTTCACGACCACTAGCGGTATATCCTTATCGCTTCTTACCTAAACAAGAATTAGTCGACGAACTCAAATTGCTCGACTACAAAGCCGTTGCTAAGCCCAACTCACCTGGTCAGTTTTCAGTTAAACAAGCTTATGTTGAGGTCTATCGTCGTAGCTTTATCTCATTTGATGGACTGATACCGCCGCAACGTCTACGCATTGGTTTTAAAGACGATAGAGTCGCTGCCGTAGAGCAATGGCAAGAAAACAGCTGGCAGGGCACACAGATTGCCTACGTTGAGCCTATGTTGTTATCGAGGCAAGCGACAGAAAGCAAAGAAGACCGCGAGATACTCGATTTGTCGACGATTCCAGAGTGGATGGTTGATGCGCTTTTAGTGGTGGAAGATAAAAACTTTTACCACCATCACGGTGTTGCGCCACTAGCAATTGTTCGTGCCTTGGTTGCTAATATTGCGGCTGGCCGTAAAGTTCAAGGCGGCAGTACCATTACACAACAGCTCGCCAAAAACCTTCTTCTTAATGACAACCGAAAGTCTTATACACGAAAATTTAAAGAAGCCTTTATCGCACTAATTCTCGACTACAGATACAGCAAAGATGCCATTTTGGAAGCCTACTTTAATGAAATATACCTAGGCCAAAACGGGTCTCGCGGCGTTCACGGTTTTGCCTTAGCTAGTAAGTTTTATTTTAATACTCGCCTCGCAGAGTTAGAGCCCGACCAATTTGCATTGTTAGTGGCGATTGTCAAAGGCCCGTCTTATTACAATCCAATCAGACACCCTAAACGAGCACAAGACCGACGCGACTTAGTGTTGCAGTTAATGGTATCGGAAAACGTTATAGATAGTCAGCAATATCAAGTTGCAGTGAACAAGTCACTTGGGTTGAAGGTTAACAAAACTAAATACCGAGCCAAATTCCCTTCTTACTTACAACAAGTCGAACGAGAACTTGACCGCTTAGATGTAATCGCACCTAAAAACAGTGGTTTGATGGTGTTTACGGGCCTAGACCCCTTATTACAAACCCGTTATGAATCTCTCTTTAAGAAAAGCATTAAGCAGCTAGAAAAGACGCACAAACAAAAAGGCTTAAACGGCGCAGTGGTTTCTTTGAGTTTGGACAACGGCACCATCAGTGCCATGATTGGCGATGTGAATACGAATACGAGAGGCTTCAATAGGGCACTAGATACCGAGCGAAATATTGGTTCACTTATCAAACCCGCGGTGTATTTAACCGCTTTAGATGGGCCGGATTATCATTTAGGCTCGGTACTGAAAGACCAAAAAGTCTCAATGAAAAGCAATAAAGGCAGAATGTGGGAGCCAGAAAACTACGATAAGAAGTTAAGAGGTGAAGTGTTGTTGTTTGAGGCGTTAAGCCAGAGTCTTAACCTGCCAACGGTACACTTAGGCCTCGATGTTGGCCTGACGTCAGTGATTAACACGCTTCGCAAACTAGGCGTAGAGCAGCAATTGCAAAAGTACCCTTCGTTGTTATTGGGCGCAGTGCCTATGTCACCACTTAAAGTAGCGGAGATTTATCAGCCTATTGCGAATTACGGTCAAAAACTTCCCGTTCACGCCATCACACATGTGACAGATAACAATGGCATCAAGCTGTATTCAAATGATGTCAGTGGGCAGATTATTTTTGATTATGAGACCAGTTACGAATTAGCACATGCCTTAACGCAAGTCACCAAAGTAGGCACAGCAAAGCGCTTATCTTGGGAGCATAAAGGCATTGTATTTGGCGGAAAAACAGGAACGACGGACGATCTTCGAGACAGTTGGTTTGTTGGCTTTGATCAAAACAAAGTCACCAGTGTCTGGATAGGAAAAGATGACAATTCACCAGTAAACTTAACGGGTAGCCAAGGCGCGTTGGTGACATTTAGTCAATTACAAAAAGCCAGACAGCCCGAGTCGATATCTAAGCCCAAGCCAAATAATGTTGAAATTCGTTACGTTGAAAAGGGCACAGGTGCTATTTTATCCGATGATTGTGGCGAGTATTTTACGCTACCAATCACTCAGTACAAAATTGTCAGCGTCAAAGACTGTCCTTCATTATTTGATTGGCTTTAGTCCGTTAAGCTTCAGGTTTTATTAGCCCTAAATACAAAAAGCCAGTTCGATTGAACTGGCTTTGTTTTATCTCTCAACAGGTCTTCTACAACCTGATTGATAACTAAGCGTTAAGCTAAGTTTAAAAATTGACTTAAAGCTAGATTTATAGCTCTGCGAATGCTTCACCGATCACTTCAATCGTCTTATCTAACATCGCACGGTCGTGTTTGATAGAAACAAATCCTGCTTCAAAAGCTGAAGGTGCAAGATATACACCGCGCTCTAAACACAAGTGGAAGAACTTCTTAAAGCGCTCTCCATCACATTTACAAACTTCTGCAAAGGTATTTACTTGCTCTGCGTCAGTAAAGAAGATACCAAACATGCCGCCTGCTTGTGCCGTTGCCACTGGGATGTTGTGCTTTTCGGCTTGGGCTTTAACACCTTCAAGAAGGTATGCAGTTTGAGCAGTAAGTTGCTCATGGAATCCATCGGCACCTAATTGTTCAAGTGCTGCTAAACCAGCAGCCATTGCCACAGGGTTTCCTGATAATGTACCTGCTTGGTATACAGGGCCTTCTGGCGCTAAATGAGCCATGATTTCTTTTTTACCACCAAAGGCGCCAACTGGCATGCCGCCACCGATTACCTTACCTAGTGTTGTTAAGTCAGGCGTGACGTTATAAAGGCCCTGCGCGCTTCCTTTGTGAACACGGAAACCAGTCATCACCTCATCAAAAATTAATACAGCGTTGTATTCGTCACAAAGTGCACGTAAGCCTTCTAAGAAGCCTGGCATGGGTGGAATACAGTTCATGTTACCGGCAACCGGTTCGACGATGATACACGCAACGTCATCTGGGTATTGCTCAAATAAAGCTTTAACTGAGTCTAAGTTGTTAAACTCTGCAGTGATAG
This sequence comes from Psychrosphaera sp., assembly GCF_982872775.1. Taxonomy (NCBI): domain Bacteria; kingdom Pseudomonadati; phylum Pseudomonadota; class Gammaproteobacteria; order Alteromonadales; family Pseudoalteromonadaceae; genus Psychrosphaera; species Psychrosphaera sp. The sequence goes on from NZ_CEYNSH010000006.1 coordinate 54,664, forward strand.
TGTGCGCAGCAACATCCGCAGGAATACCAGGAGAACTTGGTACACCCATTGTTAACAAACCAGAGCCCGCTTTAACTAATAGCGAGTCAGCATGGCCGTGATAACAACCTTCAAATTTTAGTAATTTGTTTTTACCAGTAAAACCACGTGCTAAGCGAATGGCGCTCATGGTCGCTTCCGTACCTGAGTTCACCATACGTACTTTTTCAATGCTTGGTAAAAACTCAGCGATTTTCTCCGCCATCGTCACTTCAATCGCCGTTGGCGCACCAAAGCTCAAGCCATTTTCAGCCGCTTTGATCACCGCATCTTTAACGGCTGGGTTGTTGTGACCTAAGATCATCGGGCCCCATGAACCAACATAGTCAATGTACGCTTTACCATCGACATCATACGCAATCGCACCATCGGCTTTTTCGAAGAAAACCGGTGTACCACCGACGCCATTAAAAGCGCGAACGGGCGAGTTAACGCCACCTGGAATATGTTGTTTTGCTTGTTCAAACAAATCGGCTGATTTAGTCATAAAACGTGTATCACCTTATTATATTTTTGCTGTTACCAGCTATTTTGAAGAAACCCAAGGCACATCAACTTGGTATTGGTCGACTTTGTCAGCCACACCTAAAGTTAGTGCAAATAGCGCCATTCTTATTAACACGCCGTTATCGGCTTGACGGAAAATGGCGAGGTTTGGGTTTTGGTTTAAGTCGTTGTCTAGTTCATTGGCATCAGAGCGTGAATCACGCGGTAATGGATGCATGATGACGGTATTCGACTTACAGTATTTGGTATAAATATCGCTGTTTAATCTAAACTGACCGCGATAGCGATTCGCTTCATCTTGACTGGCGAAGCGCTCTTCTTGAATCCGAGTTTGGTATACGATATCAGCATCGATATGGTTTTCCATCTTATCGCTGATTGTCACCTTGTGACCTGCGTTTTCAAGTGTATCTATCACAGATGTAGGCATAGCCAAGGCATCTGGTGAAACCAGACTTACGTGTACATTTTTGTATTTAGCTAATAATTTGGAAAGTGAATGAACGGTTCGGCCATTCTTTAAGTCGCCAACCATCGCAATGTGCATGCCGTCGATGGATTGATTAAAGGCGCTTAATTCTTTTTCAATTGTAAATAAGTCGAGTAGGGCTTGAGTCGGGTGTTCGTTGGCACCATCACCACCATTGATAACAGGAACGCGACTACCTTCAGCAAATTCAGCGACTGAGCCAGCCTGCGGATGACGCATGGCAATGACATCGCTGTAGCTACTGATAACGCGAGCGGTGTCATAAAGAGACTCACCTTTGGCCAAGGCAGAAGATTGCATACCGGTTGTCTCTCGTACTTCACCGCCCAATAAGTTAAAGGCGCAACCAAAACTTACTCGAGTACGCGTTGAGGGCTCAAAAAACAAGTTGCCAAGAATGGCCCCGTCTAACACTTTGGTTCTTACCTGACGTTTTGCATATGGCTCCATTTTGGCAGCAATAGCAAAAATGTTTTGTAAATCGTCACGTTCAAATTGATTAACGGAAAGAATATGTTGACCGGTAAAGTTCATTAGCTCCAACGCCTTTGTATATATTTGCAAATATGAGATGAATAAGACTCTGTTGGACGTTAATTTTAACAGACCAAACCCATCTCTGACAGAAAAGAATGACAGAAA
>NZ_CEYNSH010000006.1:56441-91611 GCF_982872775.1 Psychrosphaera sp.
TGACAGAAAAGAATGACAGAAAGTACTGTGAGAAGAGAAAGATAGAAAATACTCAAAAAAGCCTAAAGGCTAATAAAAATTCTGCTTTTCAATTCGGGTACATATTTACTGTATTTAGCTAGCTAAAATGGTTTTACCGTGGCCAAGATGATGATGGCTAACAGTATTAACACCGGCACTTCATTAAACACTCGATAGAACCGAGCTGAACGTTTATTCCTGTTGTGTTTGAAATCCGCCAGTAACTTAAAACAGTAGCCATGATAAACATATAAAATTGAAACCAGTAACAACTTCGCGTGAAGCCAATGAGAAGCCTTAAACCATGCGTTGCCGTATTGCCAAATCAACAAGACACCAAACACTAACGTCAGTAACGCAAAGGGTGTAACAAAATACAGTAGGCGACGCTCCATGACTTTTAAAGTATCAGAAGTATGTTCTTTGTTGGCGTGGGCTATTTTGTCGTTATCATCCTCAGACCCTTTTTCTGTGAACGGGTGGCCTGTGTCTGCTAAATCAGTTTCTGATCTTTCTTGTTTTGAAGATGCATTGTTTTCGGCGTGATAAACAAACAAACGCGGTAAATAGAAAATACCGGCAAACCAGGCAACCATAAAGAAAACATGAAATGCTTTAAGCCACAAAATCGTCATATCAATGCGTTCCTATTCATCAGGATTGTTCTTAATTGTTCCCAAGTAACGATACCTACAACTTTTTCACCGCTGGTACTGGTGATCAAGGTGGCACCATCACGTTGGTCTTTGATCAGTTCCCAAACATGAGCCATAGTCGACTGCGTATCAATGGTTTGTAGAGGAATATATTTTACCTTGTCGTTGTTGCGACTGTAACTGGTATCAAACTCGGCCAACGAGTAGTCGACACCCAAATCATGCTTCATCGCCACGATTAAAAACTCATCTTCCCGTTTGTCATTAAGATGAAAACGCACGTCTTGTTCGGTTAAATAGTTAATGACTTTTATCTTGGTATCCATTTCGGCCAACACACCGATTTTCTCAAGTACCGTTGTCGCTGGTGGCGTTTGATACATCAAACCTTGGAAGTCGAGTTGCTGTAAGAAAATAGAACGGTTTTTAAGGCCCTGAGAACTGGTGATGTAAGCACATGCAATAACAATAATCGCAGGAGTAATAGAAGCAGGCGTGTCAGTAAGTTCCATTACTGCAACCAGAGCAGCAAGTGGTGCGTGAAGACACGCTGCCATCAACCCAGACATACCTAATACCGCATAAGTCCCCATAAATAACATACTCGGGTCTAATAAACGGACTAAATTGGCAATAATGAGCCCTATCAAAACACCCAAACCAAAAACAGGTCCAATAATTCCACCTGGGACACCAAGGCCAATCGCGACCCAAGTCAAAAATAGTTTTGAGACTAACAAAATGACAATTAATTCTATGTTAGTTGGTGAAGTCATCGCCTGGTTGATCGCACTCGTACCATCACCTAACGCCTCTGGCACAAAGTAGCCAACTAATGCGGTCAAACAGCCTGCGAGCATAAGACGTGGGAACATAGAGACATAACGGAACGTTTTAATCACACGCATCATATTGGTATTAAAGATATAGGCACTAATGCCAAGTACAACACCTAAGATAATCAGCCACGGATAGTGGGTAACAGGCAGCGAAAAGACGCTTAAGTATTCAAATTCGATATGTTGGCCAAACACGGCTTGAGTGATTAATGAACCTGCTGAGGAGGCTAACATCACAGGGATAAAGATATGGATTTTGTATTCTCTTAATACCACTTCCATAACAAAAATAACGGCGGCTAAAGGCGTGTTGAAAGAAGCGGAAATACCAGCTGCGATACCACAAGCCGTCAAGGTGCGTATCGAATTGTGTGGTAATTTGAGCCAACGCCCAAAGTAACTCGCGCCACTAGCACCAATATGGACGGATGGTCCCTCACGACCAACCGAAAAGCCACTCGATAACGCCAAAATTCCGCCTACAAATTGGTTAACCGTATTCCACAAAGGAATGTTGCCGTAATGGGCCTTGATTCGGTGTAAGACAAAGGGAATACCAAGGCGATAATGTTTGTAATCGGTAAAGTGAGCAAAAATAGCAATGAGAAGTGCGGCAAAAATAGGTAAACTAGGGACTATATAGCTGTGTAGGTTATCTAAAGCGCCACCTTCGGCAAAGGAAGCTTGGATTCCTTCAATGGCTAATCGAAATACGACAATCAACAATGCCGCGGCAATACCGCCAAGCAAACCCAGCACACTTAGCTGTATACTTGTTTGAGGAATGGCTAAGCGTTTACGCAAGGCATAAAGACTGTCTGATAGCATCAAGGTTCCAAATGTAAGTGGATTCTTATCTTAAATTAACCGTCAGAAAGTGTACCATAAACCAATGACATTTAACCAAAATAATCGATATGAATGAGTGGCTTAGTTTTAACGGTCTAAAAACAAAATTAGGTCGTTTTCAGTTTTTAATAATATTAGTTGCACTGCTCGCGGCCGCCTCAACGATTGGCTACAAAGTTGGCGGTAACATGAGCCAATGGCAAGAGCAGCAATTACTCAAGCAGCAAGAGCGTTTGGACGGCTTGTATCAAGAGATAGATCAGCACGTACGCAAAAACAACTACTTATTAGTCGAACTAGAAGTAGAGAAAAAAGCCGCCAAGCAATCTCAAGAAGAAATGGTGTTGTTGCGAGAAGAGCTATTTCAGTTACAAAAAGAGCTTAATTTCTATCAAAAAGTGTTGGCGCCAGAGTTGATGCCAGACGGTTTGGCCATCGAGCAGTTTTCGGTTGAACAAGACAAAGGCCAAAACCGCTTTAAGTTTCAATTTGCAGTGGTGCAAACCGACAGCAAAAAACGCAATGCCAAAGGTTATTTACAGTTAACTATTATCGGTTTTAAAGATGGTCAAAGAACGACTATGGACTTGGCCGAATTGGCTAATTTAGAGAAAAACGATTTGCGTTTCAGCTTTCATTATTTCCAATATTTTGAGGGAGAATTTAAGCTGCCAGAAGATTTTGTACCAGCCGACGTTGAAATCAAAGTCGTTCAACCCAAAACTAAGTGGCAATCGTATAAGGCCTTTACTGAAAAGCGCGACTGGCCTGATTTATAGTACGGGTGTAATACTTGATTAAAATTGTCAGGTATTAGATAATCGCGCCCCCAAATTAAGAGGTACTTTTTATGACTGACATTGTGACACCGACAGCAGAACCGACAGAGACACCAGAATTACCAATTCAGTTTTCTGATGCCGCCGCGACTAAGGTGAAGCAGTTAGTTGATGAAGAAGAAAACCCAAACCTAAAATTACGTGTTTACGTGACAGGTGGCGGTTGCTCAGGCTTCCAATACGGCTTTACTTTTGACGAAGACGTCAACCCAGGTGATATGGCCATTGAAAAGCAAGGCGTATCTATGGTTATCGACCCGATGAGCTTACAATATTTAGTTGGTGGTATCGTTGATTATACTGAAGGACTTGAAGGCTCTCGCTTTTTTGTGAACAACCCAAATGCAACAACGACTTGCGGTTGTGGTGCAAGCTTCAGCGTCTAAAAACGTCTATACCAATTGTTACAAATAAAACGCCGCATTTTGCGGCTTTTTTGTGCCTGTCATCTATGCTTAATTCCCTTAATCTATTAATATCTTTGAGATAAAACCTTTTAATGAATTAGGATGCTCATGTCTTCTGCAAAACCAGGCCTTCTCGAACGCAAACCTTATATTTTAGCCATTATTATTACCGTCCTTCTCGTGGGTTGGATGGCCTCTGGAATGTTGGGCGCCGAACCACCTAAAAAGCCAAATCAAGACACCAAACAAGAAGTTAAAGTGCCTAGTGTTGAAGTATCTGTTTTTAGTGCCCAACCTATTCAGCGCAGTATTGAACTATATGGTCGAACTGAACCAGACCGAGTATTGATCTTGGACTCAGAAGTCGATGGCCGCGTTGCCTCTATCGAAGTCAAAGAAGGCCAAGTCGTTAAAAAAGGTCAGGTTCTGGTGAAGCTTGCTATCGAAGACCGTTTGGACCAACTCAATTTTGCCAAAGCATTATTAAAGCAACGAGAGATTGAATACCAAGGTGCAAAGTCGCTACAGTCGAAAGGTTTACAAGGTGAGTCATTATTAGCTCAAGCAAAAGCAGCCATGGTTGAAGCAAAAGCTATGGTGACACTAAGGCAGAATCAAGTTGAAAAAAGCACTATTGTTGCGCCATTTGATGGCGTTGTAGAGTCACAATCAATTGAAGTAGGCAGCTTTATCAACAAGGGCCAAGCCTTATTTAATATCGTTGATTTAACCCCTTTAGTCGTGAAGGCCTACGTGACAGAAAATTACATTGACCAAGTCAGTTTAGACTCAGAAGTTGATGTACGACTGGTCAGTGGTGAAGTGGTCGAAGGACAAATTCGCTATTTAGCTAGCATGTCAGAAATGGGTACTAATACCTTTCCAATTGAAATAGAAATAGCCAATCCGAATCGCAAGATGAAAGCGGGCGTGAGTACAGAAATAAACGTTAAATTTGCTGAAGAACAGGCTATTAAAGTATCTCCGGCGTTATTGTCATTAGATAAAGACGGCAATTTAGGAATAAAAACCGTCGTCGACAAACGAGTTGTCTTTACACCGATAGACTTGATTAAAGCAGAGCAAGATGGCGTGTGGCTTGGTGGCTTTTCTGGTCAAGTAAATGTGATTACTCGCGGCCAGGGTTTTGTTCGTCCGGGTGACTTGGTAGACCCTACCTTTGTGGAGTCTTCTACTGAAACAGCGTCCGTGACGTCAAACAGCCAAGTTAATAAAGGTCAATAATCATGAGGGGAATTATTGACGCTGCCTTAGACAGAACACGTACTGTCTTATTGATTTTTATCCTATTACTCATTTCGGGTGCGGTGACTTATAACAACATTCCTAAAGAGTCGAATCCAGATATCACCATTCCAATCATTTACGTTTCAATCGTTCACGATGGTATTTCACCGGAAGATGCGGAGCGTATGTTAATTAGGCCGATGGAGCTTGAGCTACGAGCGCTAGAAGGCGTAAAGGAAATGACTTCTACGGCCAGTGAAGGTCACGGTTCGGTACAGCTTGAGTTTGTCGCTGGATTTGACCCAAAAGATGCCCTTGCGGATGTACGTGACAAGGTCACCATCGCAAAGGCTAAATTACCAGCTGAATCAGAAGAGCCAGTTATAAAACAAGTCAGTATGGCCGACGAGCAACCTGTTATCACAGTAGTTCTGTCAGGCCCAGTGCCTGAGCGCGGTTTGGTTACGGTCGCTCGAAGACTCAAAGATGAAATTGAAGGCCTAAGCGAAGTTCTTGAAGTTGAAGTGGGCGGCGACAGAGAAGACATCGTTGAGATCATTGTAGATCCACTACTAATGGAAAGCTACGGTCTTGATCAAAACGACATTCTTAACCTATTACAACGCAATAACAGGCTGGTCGCAGCAGGTACTCTCGATACTGGTGCAGGTCGTTTTGCGGTTAAAGTCCCTTCCGTTTATGAAACCGTTAAAGACGTATACGAGCAACCAATTAAGGTGGTAGATGGTCGGGTCATTACCTTTGGTGATGTGGCCTCAGTAAGACGTTCTTATAAAGATCCAAACAGCTTTGCCCGTTTGAGTACCAATCCAGCCGTTTCACTTGAAGTTAAAAAGCGCCCTGGTGAAAACATCATTGAGACCATTGAACAGGTCAAAGAAATTGTTGAACAAGGCAAAAGTATTTGGCCGGATCACATCATCGTGACTTATACAGGCGATCAGTCCAAAGACGTAAAACAAATGCTGACTGACCTTCAAAACAACGTTTTGTCTGCGGTATTACTGGTCGTCATCGTGGTTATAGCGGCACTTGGTTTCCGCTCGGCCGCATTAGTTGGGATCGCGATTCCAGGTTCGTTCTTAACGGGTATCTTGGTCATTAGTTTAATGGGCATGACCGTGAACATGGTTGTTCTGTTTTCACTCATTATGGCTGTAGGTATGTTGGTTGATGGCGCTATCGTTGTCACCGAATTTGCCGATCGAATGATGAGTGAAGGCAAGCCGAGAAAAGAAGCGTATCGCTTGGCGTCAAAACGCATGGCATGGCCAATCATCGCCTCAACAGCGACAACGTTAGCGGCCTTTGCACCACTCATTTTCTGGCCAGGCATGATGGGTGAATTTATGAAGTATTTACCTATTACTCTAATTGCCGTACTGACTGCATCTTTGGTGATGGCACTGATCTTTGTTCCGTCACTTGGTACTTTAATCGGTAAAGTTCGTCCCGTTTCTAAGGAAACCAAAGCTCAGCTTATTCAAGCGGAAGAGGGTGATATTAGGAGCTTACAAGGGTTTACGGGTAAGTACGTTCGCTTTTTAGAAGTTGCCATCAAAAACCCGCTTAAAAGCTTGTTGGCATCTATTGTAATCGCCATCACTGTATTTATGGGTTTTGGCGCTAGTGGTCTGGGCGTTGAATTTTTCCCAAATGTAGAACCTGTTGGTGCAAGTATCACGGTTCGTTCTCATGGTGACTTGTCGATTCATGAAAAAGACAAAATCATGCAAACTATCGAGAAGCACTTAGTGACTCTTGATGAAATCGAGACCTTGTACGCCCGAACCGGTGGCAGTGATCGCGTTGGTTACATGAGAATGAACCTAATCGATTGGCAAGTGCGCCGTAAAGCCGATGAAATCATTGAAGATGTTTATGCATTGACTAATGATATCGCGGGTGTCGAAATTGAAGTTAGAAAAGACGACAACAGCCCAGGTGGCGGTAAAGCCTTAGTGTTAGAGCTGAGCTCTCGTTTCCCGGATGAATTAACGGATGCAGTTCGCGTGATTCGTGAAACGCTAGAAGAAACAGGTAAGTTCACTAACATTTCTGATACTGCCAATAAAGACGGTATCGAATGGCAATTACTAATTGATCGCAGTGATGCGGCTCGTTTTGGCGCTGACGCTACTTTAGTTGGTAGTTCTATTTCAATGGTCACCAACGGTTTAAAAATCGGTGAATACCGCCCCGATGATGTTGATGATGAATTAGATATTCGTGTTCGTTATCCAGAAAACAAACGCGATATTGGTGAGTTGCAAAACGTCAGAGTCAAAACAGCATCAGGCATGGTGCCAGTGAGTAACTTTGTCGAGCAAAAAGCCGTGCCTAAAGTCGATGTTATTCGTCGTGTTGATGGTCGCCGTGTCGTGCAAATAGCCGCTGATATGGTACCTGGTGTGCTTCTATCACAACAACTTCCGTTACTAAAAGAGAAGCTACCAGAGCTTGGCTTAAGTGACACAATTTCCATTAAAGTGCGTGGCGAAAATGAAGACCAAGAAGAGTCACAAGCCTTCTTACAAAATGCCTTCTTAGTTGCTTTGTTCGTTATGGCGATTATTTTGGTTAGCCAATTTAACAGTTTCTATCAAGCTAGTTTGATCTTAAGTGCCGTTGTGTTCTCAACCGTCGGGGTTTTCCTTGGCTTGTTAATTGTGCAAAAACCATTTGGTATTGTTATGTCAGGTATTGGGGTTATTTCATTGGCCGGCATCGTGGTGAACAACAACATTGTATTGATTGATACCTATAATGTTTTACGCCGCGAAGGTATGAAAGTCACTGAGGCTATTTTGAGAACGGGAGCTCAGCGTTTACGCCCAGTAATGTTAACGACGGTGACGACTATTCTCGGTCTTATGCCAATGGTACTCGAGGTTAATATTGATTTGATGAACCGCGTGATGGAGTTTGGTGGTCCTTCAACACAGTGGTGGTCACAGCTATCAATCGCGGTTGCGGGTGGTTTAGCATTTGCGACATTATTAACCTTGGTTCTTACGCCTTGTTTGTTAGCCTTAGGTGAACGAGTCAGAACTAAAGTGAGAGCTAAGCGGTCGGCAAGAGAAGCAAACAAACCCGTTTTTGATGGGACGTATTAAGCTCGGTTTTCATTGAGCTCTTGAGACTTTGGTTAGTACTAATTGAAAATGTGCTAACCAAAGATGTAAAACGAAAAAAGCGAGATAGCCTGCATTGGCCTCTCGCTTTAATTCAAGTAGTGGTTAAGCCCGTACATTAGTCCAAAGAAAATGGCGATAGCGACAGAAAACGCAATGATGTAATAAAAACCACGCTTGCCTTGTTCAAGCGTCCAACCATTGATTCTCAGGTATTGCCACCAAATTAGACTAAGTAACAACGGGATTATAAAAAAGAACTTAACCATTAAAATAAACCTTCCTCTTCTTCAATCATATCTTTTTCTTCATCGATAGTTTGAGGATCAAACTCATCGGCATATTTTGTTGGTTCAGTACCTTTTATAAAGTATTCGAACCTAGTGGTGTAATCATTTTTTCGAGATAACAAACCTGTTTTTCTATCGATTCTAACGGATATAATGCCTTCTGGGATCTCTCGATAGACTTCAGGTACCTTATCTTTATAGTCCTGCATAAATCTAATCCATGCTGGCAATGCGGTTAAAGCACCAGCTTCAGCGCCAACTTCCTGTTCACTACGTGGAATATCAGGATGTTTTGACGTACGGCCGAGTGGTCTGCCAGGTGCATCAAAGCCAACCCAAGATGTTGCCACAACATGTGCATTGAAACCCGTAAACCAAGTATCAACTGATTGGTTAGTGGTACCCGTTTTACCGCTAAAATCACGACGTTTTAACTCACGGGCACGCCATGCAGTGCCTAACCAACCATTTCCTTTACTCCAGTTACCACCACCCCAAATTGTACTATTCATGGCATCAGTGACCAAAAAGGCATTTTGTTCACTGATCACCCGAGGCGCTGGAAGCTCAAAAGAAACTGCGTCGGATTCTTGAGTGTTCATTGTCGCCAATCTTTCAGTTGATTGCTCTTTCTGCTCTAAATTTGCCACTAAACGAGTCGTTTGAAAAACCACTTCTCCAGCAGGTGTTTCGACACGGTCGATTAATTGAGTGTCGACCAAAAAGCCACCATTAGCAAAGGTACCCATGCCTCTTGCAACTGAAAGCGGAGTCAGAGCAGCTGAACCAAGGGATAGCGACTCATTGGCTGGCAAATCATCTTTATCAAAACCAAATCGAGTCAAAAAGTCGATAGTTTTATCAACGCCTAACGTACGCATTACTCTTACTGCCATGACGTTTTTAGACTCAGCTAAACCTCTTCTTACACGAGTTGGGCCGTTGTATTTTTCAGGTGAGTTTTTAGGACGCCAAACAGAGTTGCGTTCCCATTTTGTGATTGGGGCGTCGTTTATTAACGTTGCTAACGTCATGCCTTCCTCTAACGCGCCTGAATAGACAAAGGGTTTTACGTTAGAACCAATCTGGCGCTCTGCTTGAATGACACGATTGTACTGGTTATACGCAAAGTCATAGCCGCCAACCAACGCCAGTATATCTCCATTTTGAGGGTTAAGGGCAACGAGAGAACCACTCACCGTTGGCCTCTGTGATAACTTGTAACCGCCATCTTTAGTTGGTTTTAGCCAGACAAATGCGCCTTCTTTTAAAATGTCCGAAGCAACTTTAGGGGCGTCACCTTGTTTTGAATCATTAATGTATGGTCGAGCCCAAAGCAGTCCGTCCCAATGAATTACATCGAACTTTTTGCCTTTGATTTGAACATAAATGCTTTGTTCTGTGACATTGGTGACCACAGCAGGCGTCAGGTCTCCATAATCTCTAAACTTTCTTAAATACTGTTCTATTTTTTCCATATCCCAGCTTAGAGAATCTGTTTGAGTTGCGTCTGCTTTACTGACATCCCATAAATAACGACTCGGGCCGCGATAACCATGACGCTCGTCATATGCGTGTAAGTTTTCTCGAACCGCTCTTCTAGCGGCAGCTTGGGCATCTGCGTCAATCGTTGTGTAAACTTTGAATCCTGCAGTATAGGCTTGTTCTTCACCAAACTTTTCAATCATTTCTAAACGAACTTGCTCTGCAACGTAAGGTGCAGGGGCTGTAATTTTAGCACCGTGAAATTTAGCAGTTACAGGGGCAGCTTTGGCTTCTTGGTACGTCGCTTCATCTATTGCTCCAACGGCGAGCATTCGACCTAATACAACATTGCGACGCCATTTGGCTTTTTCAGGGTTGCGGATAGGATTAAAGCGTGATGGCGCTTTAGGTAAACCAGCTAACATGGCTAATTGCGGTAAGTTTAGCTCGCTGATGTCTTTACCATAATACACTTGCGCGGCGGCACCAATACCGTAAGCACGATTACCAAACGGGATCTTGTTAAGGTACAAAGTCAAGATCTCTTCTTTCGTCATGATCTGTTCGATATGAAGAGCAATGTAGGCTTCTTTTATCTTTCTCATCCAACGCTTATCAAGCGAAAGAAAAACGTTCCTAGCCAGCTGCATGGTAATGGTACTTGCACCCTGTGCTTTACGGCCGGTAGAAATAATTACCATAGCAGAACGGACAATACCAATAGGGTCGATACCAAAGTGCTCATAAAAGCGCGCATCTTCTGTTGCAATAATGGCGTCTTTTAATTCTTGTGGAATCTCTTTATAAAGGACTGGGTTACGGCGCTTTTCACCAAACTGAGAGATAAGCTGTCCGTCTGATGTGTATACCTTCATTGGGATCTGAAAGCGAACATCTCGAATAGAATCTTCGGTCGGCAAGTCATCTTTGACATAGAAATAGAAGGCCAATACCACTAAACATGACATTAACACTCCAAAAATCATTAACTTCCCTAATTTTTTGAGCCAACCCATTGAATAAACCTAGAAAAAAATTGTGGATGAGGATAATGTAGGTAGTATAACCGGAACAGGATTAGAGAAAAGGCTTTTTATTCATCAAAAAAAAGTCTAATCTTGGTTTTATAGGACAAATAACAGGTAGCTCAGTGACTTGACATGTTAGTAGATACAGTTAGGAAGTTTTTTACAAAGAGTATCCCTTACATGGTTGGGATCGACATTGGCTCGCATTCTATTAAAGCAGTATTGTTATCGGAACAACACGGCGTATATAGGGTTGAAGAAGCGCTTATCGAACTTATGCCAAAAGGGATGATCAAAGACAGCGAAATTCAGGATATTGAAGCTGTTGCTAGAGTCATTAGCAAAATTCGCAAGCGTATACCTAAACAGGTAAAACACGCTGCCGTCGCCATTTCTGGTGCAAGCGTTATTACAAAAGTTATTTATATGGATGTTTCTCTTTCTGATGCCGAGCTAGAAAGCCAAATCGAAATAGAAGCAGACACCCTCATTCCTTATCCTCTTGATGAAGTGAGTTTGGACTTCGAAAAAATCGCGGTAAACAAAGCAGACCCATCAAAAGTTGATGTCTTATTAAGCGCTGCAAGAACCGAAAACATCGAAGCGCGCGCTCATGCCGTTGCTGAAGGCGGTTTTGAAACCAAAGTACTCGATGTCGAAAGCTACGCACTGAGTCGAGCTGGGCAATTGTGTATGGGACAGCTTCCGGATGACGCAATGGAAAAAGTCGTGGCATTTGTTGATGTAGGTGCTCAAATCACTTTATTGAGCATTGTTAATGGCGAACGTTCTTTGTATACCCGTGACCAAGTCTTTGGTGGCGAGCAGTTTACCAACTCAATTGTGTCTTATTATGGTCGCTCTTTTGAAGAGTCCGAGCGTGCTAAAGTTAACGGTGACTTACCACCTAACTACACGTTTGAAGTCTTAGCGCCTTTCCAAACTGCTTTGTTACAACAAATCCGTCGCTCGATTCAAATGTTCTTAAATACCAGTGAAAAAGACAATGTCGATTACATCGTGTTATCCGGTGGAACGTCACTTATCTCTGGTCTAGACCGATTATTAATTGATGAACTTGGTATTCACACTGTTATTGCCAAGCCATTTGCCGAATTAGAAATTGCGGCCGAACTCGATTCTGAAGAAATCGAGGAGTTCCAACCGCAATTGATGATTGCAACGGGTCTTGCGTTAAGGAGTTTCTCAGAATGCCATATATAAATTTGATGCCGTGGCGAGAAACGGCAAGGAAAGAGAGACAGCAACAGTTTTTAGCAATACTTGGCGTCACTGCCGGTATCGTCGTGTTTTTGGTATTTTTGTTAAATTTGTATTACTCAGAACGTCTAGAAGGGCAAGAGTACAGAAATAACTATTTGCGCAGCGAAATTTCTATTCTAGATAAGCGCATTCGAGAAATCCGTAACCTAAATAAAACAAAAGACGATCTTAACCAACGTATTGAGCTCATCGAGCTTCTTCAAGAAAGTCGAAATATGGGTACGCAAATCTTTAACGAAGTCGCACGTGTTGTTCCTGCTGGGATTTTCTTAACTAAGGTTGAGAAAAAAGGCACGGGCTTACTCATAAAAGGAAAAAGTGAGTCAAACAACCGTTTGTCGAACATGATGCGTGAAATTGAACGCTCAGAATTATTAGATGGTGCTGATTTAGACTCTATCATTTCAGCCGATCGTGACGACGCATTGTTATCTGATTTCTCCATGACAATTGCAGTAAAGGAATACATTCCCAATGAAACGGAAGGAGGAAAGTCTAAGTGAATCTAGAAAAACTAAACTTCGACTTTTCCGAATTTGATATTAATGATATCGATTTCGAAAACATGGGCTCTTGGCCAAAGCCAGCCAAAATTGCGATGGCTCTATTTGTTGCAATTGCCGTTGCAATTGCCAGCTATATGTTTTTGGTAAGCAGTAAAGTAGATGCCCTTGATGCCGCGATTGCTCAGGAACAACAACTAAAAAATACCTATCGCGTTAAGTACGGTGCCGCAGTCAACCTCGATTCCTACAAAAAACAAATGCAAGATATGGAAGAGAAGTTCTCTCTATTACTCAAGCGACTACCTACTTCACACGAAACGCCAGGTCTATTGGACGATATTACTTATGTGGGCACGACCTCGGGTTTGACCTTTATCAAGATTAACTGGTTGCCAGAAGTCGAAAAACAGTTCTACACAGAACTACCAATTCAAATTGAAGTTCTTGGTGACTACCATGAGTTTGGTCAATTTGTTAGCCAAGTAGCTGCCTTACCGAGGATTGTTACTTTGCATGACTTTGTTATTACTGAAGATGTTGGCAATCGCTTACGTCTGAACGTTGTAGCTAAGACTTACCGTTATAAGGAGGGAGCAAACTAATGCGCTTTCCTTTAATTTTAGCTATGACGGTACTGTTAACTGGATGTTATGATGATGTCTCTGACTTGCAGCAGTATATGAATCAAGTTAAATCGGGTACACCAGTCAAAATAGAGCCGATTCCAGCTGTTAACGAATTTGAACATATTGAATATACTATGACGGCGCCGCGAAGCCCCTTTGATTTGCCGTCTCCAGAAGTGATTCAAGAAACTTATGAGCCAGCGCAAAACTGTTTGGCCCCAGATCCAAGGCGTCGAAAAGAGCCTTTGGAAAAATTTGCATTGGACAATTTGAGTATGAGGGGTACTCTAGGTACAAATGAAGAAGTTTGGGCTTTAATCCAAGCGTCAGATAGCTCTTTACATCGAGTCACGGAAGGGAACTACGTTGGCTTGTATCACGGTCGTATTACCTCAGTGACAGACAACAAGGTAACTGTTGTCGAACTAATTCCTGATGGGGCAGGCTGTTATAAAGAAAGAGAAGCAACTGTTAAACTCGCTGACAGTGCGACTGATGAATAAAACTAATAAGAATATGGATTGCAAAATACAATGAAAAGTAACGTTATGTTTTATAGATTTTTGACGGCATGCTTTGCGCTATTAATGACATTTTCTGCTGTGTCAGTCCCCTTACTGTATGACGTCAGATATACCCCGATCGTTAAAGGCGAAACCGAGCTAGAGTTTGTATTTGATGAGAGTTTATATTCGGACCCGAGCATTCAAGTCTTCAATGAGCCATCCCGTATTGAGTTGTATTTTGAAGAAACGGACTTTGAAGAAAGCCTCAGCAAAGTTTTAATTAACAAAGAAGGCGTATTAAACGTTGAGACAAAACACCGTGACAAAGGTGTTTTGGTTACTGTCTTATTAGACCAGTTAAAGCTTTACAAAAGCCGCGTCGAGGGCAACAAGTTTTATATTCGTGTTTCTGATAACCCAAGTATCGAACCAAGTACCGCTCAACAAGATGTAAACGTAGATTTGATAAACCGTATTCAAGCGCTTGACTTTAGACGTGGTGACGAGGTCAATAAAGCAATTGAAGGTCGTGTGCTCGTATTCTTGCGCGATAACATGGCAGCTGTAGATGTTACGTCAAAAGACAACCAGATTTTTATTCAATTCCACAATACCGACATTCTTGACGACCTACTATATAAAATGGACGTTACCGATTTTGGTACAGTTGTTACAGGCTTAGAAACGTTTAAAACGGCGACGGCTTCTCAACTTGTCGTAGATATTGAGGGCGAGTTTGAGTATGACTTCCAACAGTTGGACAATATTTTCACTCTAACTGTAAATAAAGCACCTGAAGAGCAAGGTGTATTAGCCGGTGGTACTGAGTACCAAGGCCAGCCTATTTCACTTAACTTCCAAGACTTACCTATTCGTACAGTTCTGCAGATTATCGCTGACCTAAACGGCTTTAACCTGGTGGTGTCAGATACGGTTACCGGCACGCTTACATTGCGATTAAATGGCGTTCCTTGGGATCAAGCGCTAGAGATCGTATTGCGTACGAAAGGCCTAGATAAGCGAATGGAAGGCAATGTACTACTTGTTGCTCCGTCTGATGAGCTAGCCGCGCGTGAAGCTCGTGAATTGGAGGCGAAAAAGAAAGTCGAAGAGTTCGAAGTCTTAGTATCAGAATTCATTCAGATAAACTATGCTAAAGCGTCAGAAATCGCTGCATTGTTGAAGTCAGAAGGTACTTCAATTTTGACACCTCGTGGTCAGGTGTCGGTAGATGAACGTACAAACACCTTACTTGTTAAAGACACTCCAAGCGGTATAGAGACTGTTAAGAAAGCAGTAGAGACGTTAGATATCCCTATCAAACAAGTACTAATTGAAGCGCGTATGGTAACAATTAGAGACAATATTGATGAGCAACTTGGTATCCGCTGGGGCGTGTCGGATAATACGACATCTGGTAGCGACCAAACTGGCGTCTCAGGTTCATTGGCGGGAGCGAGTGACATACGTCTTGGTAATATTGGTTCTGATGCTGGTCCACGCCTTAACGTTAACTTACCAGTAGCAAGTCCAGCAGGTAGTATCGCCGTACAGATTGCACGTTTGGCAGACGGAACACTACTTGATTTGGAGCTATCCGCTCTTGAACGTGAAAACAAAGGCGAAATCGTTGCGACACCAAGAATTACGGCATCAAACCAACAAACGTCTAGTATAGAACAAGGTACTGAAATACCTTATGTTCAAGCAGCGAGTAGTGGTGCAACGTCTGTTTCATTTAAGAAGGCGGTTTTGAGTTTGGAGGTTACTCCACAAATCACACCAGATAACAGCGTTATCCTTGATTTGAACATTACTCAAAACTCTCGTGGTGATACCGTATCAACACCAACTGGACCAGCAGTCGCTATCGATACGCAACAACTAAAAACACAAGTCACAGCAAGAAACGGTGAAACCATTGTTTTAGGTGGTATTTACCAGCAGCAAGTTATTAATAGTGTTAGTAAAGTTCCATTATTAGGCGACCTACCATTTATCGGTCGTGTATTTAGAACGGATACATCATTCAATGAAAAGCGTGAGTTATTAATTTTTGTAACACCAAAAATTGTCGCTGATTCGCTTTAATATTGACTGACTAGCAACCTTTTCTTGCATTTTATCTAGTTTTTTTGCGATAATTCGCGCCTTATTTTTTGGGCGCGAATCTTTGTGTCTGGGCTTGTTGTTAACACTAAATTGTATTTGAATTAGGTAATATGGCTGAAAAACGTAACATCTTCTTAGTAGGTCCTATGGGCGCAGGTAAAAGTACTATTGGCAGACACCTTGCTGATCAGCTGCATTTACAATTCGTCGACTCGGATCAGGAAATTGAACGTCGCACCGGTGCGGACATTGCTTGGGTATTTGATATCGAAGGTGAAGACGGGTTTCGTAAGCGCGAAGAAACGGTAATCACCGACCTTACTGAAAAACAAGGTATTGTTCTGGCAACGGGTGGTGGCTCGGTAGTGAGTAAAGAAATTCGCAACCGCTTGTCTGCTCGCGGTATCGTCGTTTATCTCGAAACGCCTATCGAAAAGCAAGTTGCACGTACTCAACGTGATAAGCGTCGTCCACTGCTTCAAACTGAAGAGCCAGCGCGCGACGTATTGGTTCGTTTAGCTGAAGAGCGCAACCCACTTTATGAAGAAGTCGCTGACATTGTTGTTAAGACTGACGAACAAAGTGCCCGTGTTGTTGCCAACGAGATCATTAGTAAATTAGACTTTTAAAGACAAGGAGCTGTGTATGAAAAGCCTTCAAGTTAACTTGGGTGAACACAGCTACCCCATCTATATTGAGCAAGGCGATAAATCTTTATCGTCTTTGTTATCACCTCATATTTCGGGCCGCCGAGTAACGGTTATAAGTAATTCGACCGTTTTACCATTATTTAAAGCTTCAATAGAGCGAGCGCTGGCAGAGAATTTCGAGCTCGACTTTTTCGAAATTAACGATGGCGAGCAGTATAAGACACTTGATACTTACCAATCGATTATGACCCATTTGCTGCAAAGCGGTGCAGCACGAGATGTAACCTTGATTGCTTTGGGGGGCGGAGTAGTCGGTGATATTTGCGGTTTTGTTGCGGCAACATTTATGCGCGGTGTCAACTTCATTCAAATGCCAACCACGTTATTGTCTCAAGTTGACTCATCAGTTGGCGGTAAAACAGCGGTAAATCATCCCCTCGGCAAAAACATGATTGGCGCTTTCTATCAACCTCAAGCGGTGCTGATCGATATTCACTCTTTACATTCACTTCCGAAAAGAGAGTTCGCAGCGGGAATGGCGGAAGTTATCAAATATGGCATTTTAGGTGATGCGGAATTGTTTGATTATCTTGAGCAAAATCAACAGGCCATTTGTGAGCTAGACCCTACGGTTATCTCATTTGTTATCGAGCGGTGCTGCCAAAATAAAGCCGATATTGTTAGCCAAGATGAAAAAGAACAAGGCGTTCGTGCGTTGCTTAATTTAGGCCACACTTTTGGTCATGCAATTGAGGCTGAGCAAGGCTACGGTGAATGGTTACATGGTGAAGCGGTAGCAGTTGGAATGGTGCTAGCGGCTAAACTCGCACAATCGAGAGGTTGGCTAGAGCAAGAAGCGGTTGACCGAATTGTTAATTTACTTAAAGCATTCGATTTACCTGTCGAAGGTCCTGACTCAATGTCATTACAAGATTACCTTAGACACATGAAAAAAGATAAAAAAGTATTGGCTAGTACGATCAGATTTATATTGCCCAAAAGCATCGGTCAAGCGATACTGGTGTCAGACGTAACTGAACAAGAACTAACGAAAATACTTTAAATGACTGTGACAGTTAATAACGGTTTTTTTATACCTAGCTCTCGCTTAAAATTCATTGAAACGCTCGTAGCGCAAACGAGTGAGTCTTGTCTCATTGCTATTGAAGGCCCAAGTGGCATTGGCAAAACGACCGTACTTGAAGAGCTGTTAACCACAAGTTTACCCAACGCGAATAAGTGTTACTTAACAGCGACATCAGCACTCAATGAAATTCAGATCCGTAGTCGTGTTATTGAACAGCTATTTGGTAATGTTTTATTCGATCCCGAAAAGCCATTATTAACGACGTTTTTAGAGTTTAACCATCAAGTCCCGTTGATGTTGGCAATCGATAATGGTCATTTTCTGCCAGGACAAATCATTGGTGAGATTCTTCAAGTTGTAGCAGAGCTCAAAAAGCGGGGCCATCATATGGTTGCCCTAATTACGTATGATCAAACACAATCTAAAACATTAGGTTCTATAGACTCTGCATTAATTAGTCACTACACCATTCCAAGTCTTGATTACAACGAGAGCTATCAGCTTTTAACGCGGTACTTTGAAAACCTTCCTAGTCCTAGTAATCCCAAAATCAAACGTTGGATAGAGTCCGCAAACGGTAATCCTATTCAGCTCTTAGCATTTGATCAAAAAGATGCACTCAAGCTCTCAAACGCGTCGCCATTGAATATCAAATTGTGGGTGGCCGTCGTCGTCGTTGCGAGTCTTTTATTTGCGCTTGGGTTGTACTTTTATCGAGTTGCTTATACTGATACAACAAACGCTCCAGCGACGATTAAGGAGTTGCTAACCGCTTCGACTGATGAGTCTCAAAACTCAGGAATAACCGCGAAAAAGTGGTCAACCGATGAGGTTCAGGCTCAAATTACACCTAAGCGAGTAGCGGTAGCTACTGCAGAAGACATTTTCGAAGTGATTGTTCAGGCCCAGGTTGAGCAGCAACAAGCAACCCGTATTAACTCAGAACCGGTCGAGGCTGCGACACCTGTTTTTGAAGAAACAGATGAAATTAATGACAAACAGGTCGTTATTTCTGGAAACGAATTAGAAAAAATAGAAAAAAAAGCGTTTGACGATCCGTTGGTCACTGCGAAAGACAATCCTTCATCGGACACTGGTGCAAACGATGATGGGTCTATCAACTCAGCAAGTGATAATAGTGATTCGGTCAACGAAACACAGAGCACAAAGGCTGAGCTGACTGATGAAGACAATAAATCTACAGCGGTAAAAGGCAACTCTACGTTAACAGTCGCCGGATATTTAATAGACAATCAGTCCCTTTTGGCTTTGCCAAGTGACAAATACGTCTTACAATTGACAGCAGTTAGCACAGAGTCAACGTTAGAGCAGTATTTAACCAGTAAATCACTCGATCCAGAACTCACAAGAATCTACAAGATTAAACGCAATAACGCTGACTGGTTAGTCGTTACTTATGGCGTTTTTGACTCCATTCGTGCGGCAAGACAAACCGCTGCAGCTATTGATGCAAACGCATGGGCCAAGTCCGTGTCAGTGATACAGCAACAAATCGCAGTTTACCAACAAAACCTAAGCCAAAATTGAGCAATAAATGAAGAAAAAAACTCGCGCCTTTTTAAAATGGGCCGGCGGAAAATATGGCTTAGTTGAACAAATCAACACTCGCTTACCTGAAGGCAAAAAGTTGATAGAACCTTTTGTCGGAGCTGGGTCAGTATTTTTAAACAGTGACTATGACAGTTATTTGCTCAATGATGTGAATCCTGACCTTATCGCCTTGTATAAGTTTGTAAAGGCACGTCCTGTGTCATTTGTCCGAGATGCAAAGAAGTTATTTGTTCCTAAAAACAACGACAAAGTGACTTACTATGGACTTCGTCAAGAGTTTAACGCGTCGGATGACCCATACTATCGCTCACTATTGTTTCTATATTTAAATCGTCACGGCTACAACGGTTTATGTCGTTACAACCTCAAAGGAGGGTTCAACGTTCCGTTTGGCGACTACAACAAACCTTATTTTCCGGAAGATGAGATTTTTGCATTCTCGCAAAAAGCCAAGAAAGCCAAGTTTGTTTGTGAGGATTATAAAAAGACGTTTTCTAGAGCAAGAAAAGGTTCTGTTATCTATTGTGATCCACCTTATGCCCCGTTATCGCAAACGGCAAACTTTACGAGTTATGCAACCGGTGGCTTTGACGCTAATGAACAAGCCAAGTTAGCTAAGGTTGCAGAACGAGCAGCGTTTAAGCGCAATATACCTGTATTGATCAGTAATCATGATACCGAGCTGACTCGTAAGTTATATGACCAAAGCGAGCAGTCATTTGTGAGAGTAGGTCGAAGTATTAGCCAAAACGGCGCAAGTAGAGAGAAAGTTGGGGAAATATTTGCTTACTACGATCCTGCGAGTAACCCACAAAAATCATAGGTTTTTAATACTTATTTTTAGGGTGAGCTGGTTAAGAAATCACTATTTGCACAATCGTCATTAGCAGTAGCACCAGTCCGATGGACAAAATAATTCCTGCCAAAATGAATGGAAAAGGGGTTTCGGACTCAAAGTCCTCTTTGTGGTTTTTTGATTTTTGTACACCAAAAAAAGCTGCGGCAGCACTTTTAAAAGCCTGAACAATCTTCAAACTTATTCCTTTTATATGCTTTGATTAGGAGTCCTGTCACTAAAGTCGCGATATTCATTACTGTCTTTTTTAATCAACTCGATCAAATCAAAGATATTAAACTGAATAAATGACGCGTTAGTTAGCTTATCCCACCATGTCTGTTCTTTTACTTGAGGATCGCAGTTCGTCAATGTCATCTTGATTTCCGGGCACTCGTCACTACTTGCATTAATTGCAAGTGCAAATGTCATAGTAGATACGATTATCGCCACTTTTACTGCTTTGGAAATAGTCATTAGATATTCCCCCTCTGAATACGTCCAATGTTAAGCATAATAGGAATGTGCTACTTTACCTGAATATTGCGGTCAATTGCTAATTTTGGTCGTTTAAAATACAAAAAGTTCCAAAAAAGTTTGTGATATTATTCTCACACGAAAATTCAAAGAGGTTTTTGTCGATGAAGTTGCCCAAATTGCAACAATTGAAGTATTTAGTTGCGTTATATGACACGGGTCATTTTGGTCAAGCAGCTAAAAAGTGTTTTGTTTCACAATCTACACTCTCAAGTGCTATTCAGTCCTTAGAGGAGCAGCTTGATTCGCAACTCATAGAGCGAGATCACAAGACCTTTGTGTTTACTCCTTTAGGTATTGATGTTGTCAAAAAGTCACGTGCTATTATCGAGCTTAGTGCAGACTTGGTCGCGACCTCGAGTGCAGGCGGTGATGAGTTTGTTGGCGAACTTCATGTCGGCATTATCCCTACCATCGCGCCTTTTGTTCTTAAAGAGCTTATTAACGTCATTCAAGAAGAGTGCCCTCAGTTAGAACTATATGTTAGAGAGGATACAAGTGATAACTGCTTGGCGATGTTACGAGAAGGTCAATTGGATGTGGTCATGTTGGCAACTCCCTATGACACTCAAGAATTTGTCGAGTATGAATTGGCAAGAGACCCGTTTCATCGCGTCTTTCACAAAGATACAGAGCCAAAAGGTCGACAGATATACCTATTAGAAAGTGAACATTGTTTGTCAGATCACGCTATTAACGGCTGCCACTTACTCGACGATGCAAATATCCATCCCTTTCATGCATCGAGTCTAAATTCACTTTTGGCAATGGTCGAAGGCCACAAAGGCGAAACTTACTTACCAACTTTGGCTATTAACTCTGGCGTATTGGTTGGTTCGTCATTAAGCAGTGAACCTATGGTAAGCAAAGATGCCGCTCGGTTTTTAAGCGTTGTGTGGCGTAAAACCAGTCATCGTCGTAGCTTTTATTTAGCGGTGAGTGAATTAATAAAAAAAACCGTTACTGATAAAATCGAAATTTAACAATCTGTACCGCTAACTATACTTTAAAAACAGGAGCTTAGGTTCTTACTCGTCTATAAATTTATTTGGGAAATGGTTCCCGAATACATTTTTGGAGATGGAACATGAGCGAATATTCAAACAATTTAATACGCTGGGCAACGTTAGCAGTAATTTTGTCCTTTTTGGCACTTGTCGAGACCTTAAACGCACAGCCTTTGCCATTAGAGCGACTACAGGGCGAGCACTTTCAAGGCGACGTTACAAAAGGCGAATTAGTACAAGAAGATTGGGTTCAATCGGAGCCGGGCTCAACACCTTCAGTGTCTAATGACCTATCTGAATTAAACACAAAAATTGATATTAATGAAGCTACCGAAGCGGACTGGATTACACTAAAAGGCATCGGCCCTAAACGCGCAAAAGCGATTTTGGAATACAAAAAACAAATCGGTGGTTTTAAAACAGTGGAAGATTTGCTCGGGGTACGCGGTATCGGGCAAAAAGCATTAGCTAAAATGCGACCTATGTTAAAAGTCTAGAATGCTTTGGCTTTTGTCGGACAAGGTAAATGGCAAGTAACCATTTACCTTTTTTGTTTAGGCACCTGAGTGTAATACTTCAATTTGTTCATCGGCCCAGTTTAGGGCTTCCGTGTATAAAGCTGGGATTTTATCAGATTGTAAATTGAGTTCTTTTTCTATATCAGACTCTTGTTTCCAGTTACCACGCTCGAATGCTTTGGCTAATTCTAAAAACTCTGCGAGCTTACCTTCACCGTCCATAATCGCTGATTTGATTTCAGCGGCTAAAGGAAGCTGCTCCATGACTTTTTCAATTGACTCATCCAATATTGCATCAATTAATGACATCATGCCGGTTAGGAAGGCTTTACCTATATCTTGAGTGCCTTCAACGATCGCAAGTTGCTCACAAAAACGGGCACGAATCATCGACATTTTAAGAAGTTCGTCAGGTTTAGAATCGCCAACTTGAGCTGAAAATAATAAAGACAAAAACTTTTTAAGCTCTAGGTGACCAAGCGTGATGATTGCCTGCTTAATAGTCGAGATTTCAGAAACTCGTTTAAAAACCGTTGAGTTGGCATAACGCAATAACTTGTAAGATAAGTTAATGTCGCGCTCGAATATCTGAGTTAGTTTGGGCAAATCAACATCTTCATTAGATGTCTCATATAACAACTCTGCTAGCGTCATTTGCGCCGGAGACAAGTTTTTGGTTTTAACCATTTCTGGCTTTGAAAAGAAAAAGCCTTGGAAGTACTTAAAGCCAAGTGATTTACACCATTCAAATTCTTCAAGTGTTTCAACTTTTTCAGCCAATAACTCGATTTTAGGATAAGCAGATAGGTCTTTTACTATCTTCTCAACCATGTCTTTTTCTAAGTCTCTTAGATCAATCTTAATTAAGTCGATATAAGGGAAAAAGTGTTTCCATACAGGCTTATGTTCATAGTCATCAAGGGCCAGCGTATAACCCTGTTCTTTTAATTTCTGTACTTCAGCTAGTAGGCGCTTGCCTGGCTGGACTGTCTCTAGAATTTCGACAACCATGCTTTGCGGAGGCATCATTGTTGGGTATTTTTTTACGATTGTATCCAACGTGAAGTTGATAAATGCTGGCTTGCCGTCGGTTAAATCTTCTAGACCAAAATTAATTTGTGCGCCTTCAACTATTCGCGAAGTTGCTAAGTCACCATCGATATCAGGGAATACGTTGTCTACGCCGTCTCTAAATAAGAGCTCATATGCGTATAGTTCTTTGTTGACATCGAGAATAGGTTGTCGGGCTGCATAAAAATACATATATAATTTTACTTTGAAATGTTTGCATAAATTAATGCAGTCATTTTAGCCGCTTTTTTTTTAAATGTCTCAACCTTAAGGTTATTTATCCGATAAGCCAGTTGGTTAAATTTTAACTTATTCGTTACATTTTGTTTCAGTAGCTGGGCTAAAAAAAATAATCCTAAGATTTTACTTTAACTTTTTGATATAAGGCTATAATTGTTCAAAGAACTGTTTAACCTATAAAGAAGTTATTTTTTTGGACGATAATAAGTGAGTTATTTTTGTTCGCAAAAGAGTCATATAAAGAAAGGTTTCCCAAATGTTGAATTTTTTCAAATCTGCAATTCCAGACGGACATACAACCGTAAGTATCCGAGAGTTAAATGAATTAAAGGAAAAAGCTGCAGCGTATGATGCCGCAGAGTTTTCTGGTGCACTCGATATTGCACATCAGATTCAAGAGAATGCTCAACGTGTTAACGAGACAGCTCTCAACAAACTGTCGACGGTTGAAACGGGTGTTGAAGAAGTCTCTGGTTTTATTAATCAGAGTACAGAAATTGAAATTAACTCTTCTAGTTCGAAGCAGAGCGCAGATGAAACCTTTCAGATGAGCCAAGATTCAATTACTCAGTTGGCTAGTCTTGTCACGAATATCAAAAACTCAGCGACCTTTATTTCCGAATTTACTCAACTCTTATCGTCTTTAGATGAAAACAGTAAAAACATCGACCATTTAGTAGAGGCAATTAAAGGCATCGCAGAACAAACCAATCTACTTGCACTTAACGCGGCAATTGAGGCTGCACGAGCAGGTGAGCATGGACGTGGTTTCGCTGTGGTTGCTGACGAAGTTCGCTCGCTAGCTAATACGGCGAATAGTTCTGCCGATCAAATTCAAACTGAGATGAAAAAGATCATGGATATTTCATCTTCGATTATTACCAAGCAGTCAGAAGTTGAAAACCTAATGGATACGTCGGTATCAATTGCCGATGACACAACTGAAAAACTTAGTTCATTAGCCGAATTAGCAGAAACGAGTAAGTCATCTGTTGAACAAACCATTACGATGGTGCAGCACCAGCTTTCTAATTCAGATGATATTATGGCGCACTTAGAACAAATTAAGCGTGAAACCGAAGCTGCGATTGAAGGGTCGGCCGATAATATACAATTGAGCCAACAATTGATTGAAGAACTGAGTAAATAGCATTATTCAGAGCGGGTCATTTTAAAGCGTTAAAGCCGAGTTTTTAAACTCGGTTTTTTTATAAAATAAACATATAGACATCTATACATCTAGATGTTGACTTTGGCGTTGCTTGGCGTAGTCTATATATTCTGATGGTTTTATTTTGTAGTGGTTAACGTGAGTAGTAATAATTGTCCTAACTTTCGGCCCGATTGCACCGAACAAATTAAACAACTTTTGAAACAACGCATACTTGTTCTCGACGGTGCGATGGGGACTATGGTTCAGCAGCAGTATCTTCAAGAAGAAGATTTTAGAGGTGAGTTGTACGCTGACTGGCCTGTGTTGCTCAGAG
The DNA here is from genome assembly GCF_982872775.1 of Psychrosphaera sp. NCBI lineage: Bacteria > Pseudomonadati > Pseudomonadota > Gammaproteobacteria > Alteromonadales > Pseudoalteromonadaceae > Psychrosphaera > Psychrosphaera sp. The sequence goes on from NZ_CEYNSH010000006.1 coordinate 81,297, forward strand.
GCAATAACGACTTGCTAACGTTAACTCAACCAGCACTCATTTCTTCTATTTATAAAGCTTACTTAAAAGCTGGCGCTGATATTCTAGAAACGAATACCTTTAACGCAACACAAACATCAATGGCTGACTATGACCTAGAAGAGGCTGCGTATGACATAAATTTCCATGCAGCACGACTTGCAAGAGAAGCGTGTGATGAATTTAGTACGTCAGATAAACCTCGTTTTGTTGCGGGCGTTTTAGGCCCAACGGCGAAAACCACTTCAATGTCTCCCGATGTCAATGATCCCGGGTATAGAGCAATCACATTTGATCAATTAAAGGATGATTATTATCAGTCAACGAAGGGGTTACTAGCCGGTGGCGCAGACATAATTCTCGTTGAGACCGTTTTTGATACGCTTAACGCCAAAGCTGCGCTATTCGCAATTCAAACATTATTTGAAGATCTAAACCGCAAAGTCCCTGTAATGGTAAGTGGGACTATTACCGATGCATCAGGCAGAACCTTATCGGGCCAAACAACCGAAGCTTTTTATGCTTCTATCGCTCATGTCGAGCCACTTGCTGTTGGGCTCAACTGTGCCTTGGGTCCAGATATGCTCAGGCCTTATGTACAAACATTGGCCGAAATGGCGGATTGTTTTGTTTCTGTTCATCCTAATGCTGGGCTACCAAATGAATTTGGTGAATATGATTTAACGCCACCTCAGATGGCCGAACAGATGGGGGAATGGATAGATAGCGGCTGGGTAAATATTATCGGTGGTTGCTGTGGTACCACACCAAAGCACATTGAAGCGATAGCGAATGCTAGCCTTGGAAAAACACCTAGAATCCCACAGAAAAAGTCACCTGAAATGCGTTTGTCAGGTCTGGAGATGTTTAAGTTATGAGCCAGGAATTCAGCCGTTTTATCAACATTGGCGAGCGAACTAACGTTACAGGATCTGCCATTTTTAAACGCCTCATTCTCAACAATGACTTTGAAGCCGCCATCGAAGTCGCAAGACAGCAAGTCGAGAATGGTGCACAAATCATTGATATCAACATGGATGAAGCCATGTTGGACTCGGTAAAAGCGATGCAAACCTTTTGTAACCTTATTGCTGCTGAACCGGATATTGCCAAAGTACCCATCATGCTCGACTCTTCAAAATGGGAAGTCATCGAAGCGGGGTTAAAGTGTGTACAAGGCAAGGCAATCGTCAACTCTATTTCACTAAAAGAAGGCGAAGGTGAATTTTTACGACAAGCAAAGCTAGTTAAAAAATATGGTGCTGCGACAGTCGTTATGGCTTTTGATGAAGAAGGCCAAGCCGAAACTCGTAAGCAGAAGTTTGAAATCTGCCAGCGCGCCTATCAACTGCTTGTTACAAAAGTTGGTTTTAACCCACAAGACATTATTTTTGACCCAAATATATTTGCGGTGGCCACAGGTATTGAGGAGCACAATGACTATGCCGTGGCTTTTATTGAAGCGACTCGCGACATTAAAAAATATCTTCCTCACGCAAAAGTCTCTGGCGGCTTGAGTAACGTTTCTTTCTCTTTTCGTGGAAATAATCCAGTGCGAGAAGCAATGCACTCGGTGTTTTTGTACCATGCTATCCGCGCTGGATTAGATATGGCGATTGTCAATGCTGGCCAATTAACGGTTTATGATGATATTCCCGAAAACCTTAAAGTCGCCGTTGAAGATGTGATCCTCAATCGAGATCCTCTTGCCACAGAACGATTGTTAGAAATAGCCCCCTCATTTCAAGGAGATGGTCAACAAACTAATAAAAAAGACGACTCGTGGCGTCAGGAACCAATAGAAAAGCGCTTAGAAATTGCTTTGGTAAAAGGCATCACAGAATACATCGAAGGCGATGTGGAAGAAGCGCGTCAAGTCTACGACCAACCGTTATCAATTATTGAAGGGCCATTGATGGATGGCATGAATGTGGTCGGTGATTTGTTTGGTGAAGGGAAAATGTTCTTACCGCAAGTGGTTAAGTCTGCTCGAGTGATGAAACAGGCGGTTGCCTATCTCAATCCTTATATCGAAGCGTTGAAGACCGAAGCCTCCGCCAAAGGTAAAATCCTGATGGCGACGGTAAAAGGAGATGTTCATGATATTGGTAAAAATATCGTGGGTGTCGTTTTACAATGTAACAATTATGAGGTGATAGACCTCGGTGTCATGGTCCCAACTCAAACAATTATCGAGACTGCCAAAAAAGAGCAGGTCGATATTATTGGTTTATCTGGCTTGATCACGCCTTCACTCGACGAGATGGTACATGTGGCACAGGAAATGACTCGTCATGATTTTACTATACCTTTGCTGATTGGTGGTGCGACGACTTCCAAAGCTCATACAGCCATAAAAATAAATCCCCATTACGAACACCCGGTCGTATATGTGCCGAATGCCAGTAGAGCCGTATCTGTCGCTAGTAACTTATTAAGTACAACACTTAAAGACAGCTTTGTTGAACAAGTAAATAAAGAATACCATCGAGCTATAGAACAACATCAGCGAAAGCATCAACAAACAAGCTTGTTAACCTTAGAGGAAGCGCGAGCTAATCGTTTTGTCGACGAGCAACACCCAGAGAATATATTCGTCCCTAAACAATTGGGAGTCACGGTTTTAGACGAGATTGATTTGAGCAAACTCCGCGACTATATCGATTGGACGCCGTTCTTTTTAACGTGGCAACTGCATGGCAAGTACCCTCAAATTTTCAATCACACCTTAGTCGGTGATCAGGCACGTCAACTGTTTGATGATGCAAATACACTGCTTGATAAGATCATAAGTGAAAGGCGAATCAAAGCCAAAGCTGTGTTTGGCTTGTTTAGAGCAAACAGTGAAGCCGAGACTATTTTTGTCTATCCAGAAAAGAGTGACTCTAGTAATAAAACCAATAATGAAATCGAGCTTTATACACTGCGGCAACAAATCAAAACAAGAAACCAATCGCCCAATTATGCACTGGCTGATTTTGTAGCGCCAAAGTGCCTCGGCGTCGATGACTACATAGGTGGTTTTGCGGTGTCGACTGGGTTTGGTGCAGATGAACTTGCGGCTGAATATTTAGCCAAGAACGATGATTACAACAATATAATGGTTAAAGCCCTGGCGGACCGACTTGCAGAAGCATTGGCCGAATATCTGCACGAGAAAATTAGGCAGGAATATTGGGGTTATGCACCAGAAGAGAGTTTTTCAAATGACGACTTAATTCGTGAAAAGTATCAAGGCATTAGACCTGCACCAGGTTATGCCGCTTGTCCTGAACACAGTGAAAAAGAAAAACTGTGGGCGTTACTTGATGTAGAAAAAAATATCGGAATGACACTTACCGAAAGCTACGCCATGAATCCTGGAGCCTCGGTATCGGGGTGGTACTTTGCCCATCCTAAAAGCAAGTATTTTGCAGTGGGTCAAATCACTGACTGCCAATTACAAGCCTACGCGAAATTGAAAGACTGGCCTTTGGAAAAAGCCGAGCGAATGTTAGCGCCTAACCGTCAGTAGAATTGTTAGGCGAGCAACAACTAGGTTTACCATAGTGTTTATACGGTGGTGGTAAACTAAATGAAGGTGAGTAGGTTGATAGCCGAACACTAACGGTGCTGTTTTCTGGTTTCTGATTATGGGTCTGTTACTTTAAAAGGAAGTCTAGTTTCGCACTCTTTTATATATAGTTGATTGTGGACTTGTTCCTGACGGCAATAATCGTTGATTGCATCGTGAAATGGTGACTGAAATAGGTGGTGGTAAGAATGAGTAACAATCGGTCTAAAACCGCGAGGGATCTTATGTTCACCTTGGGTCCCCGGGTTAAATATGTCGATTTGCTTATTAATTGCATATTCGATTCCCGAGTAATAACAAGCCTCAAAATGAACCAAATCAAATCCTTCGTTGCTGCCCCAAAAGCGCCCACATAACACCGTTTTATCCCCTTGTTGTTGAATAAAGTAGAGAGCCGACGCAACCATTTCATCGCCGTGATAACAAACCAGTAGCCTGACTTTTGAAGCCAGGATTTCAAAAATTTCATTAAAGAAACCAAAGGTTAAATATCCTTGCCGGCCCCGTTTAAAATAGGTGTTATGGTAGTACTGATAAAACCGTACTCGCTCACTATGAGGGACTTCATCCCCCGACTTCCAAACACAACGGATACCAGCATCCGCTACCTTCTTACGCTCCTTTTTAATCATTTTTCGCTTTCTTGCCGTTAAGTCATTCAAGAAATCATCAAAAGATGCATACCGGTTGCTGCTGCCTAGTTTCTTATTAAACCAATGAAACTGATGTCCATGGCGTTCAATCAATTCAAAAGCGTCGGGTTGCCTGTATTCGTTTTCTGGTTGTGCGCCACTTTGAGATAACGGCTTAGTGTTTGACTCAATGGTGGAAGAGGTGACGCCTTTGTTATTCTCGAAAGACGCGGCAGGGAACAGCAAATGACCACCAGTTACCCCCGTTTCTTTTGCATAAGATAACACCGCCTGCCAGGCTTCGGCTTCTGTCATTTTGCTACTGCCAAGCCACTTTGAAGTCGGCACTGGTGTAAATGGAATGGCGCTGATAAGTTTTGGATAGTAGTCCAAACCATGGCGGTGATATGCATCGGCCCAAGCCCAATCAAAAACATATTCGCCATAAGAGTGATGTTTGATGTAACAAATAAACAAACCTATTTCTTTAGGAACTCGTGAATTTTGGTAAAGGTAATATTGCGCTAACCATCCGGTTTGTAGGCCATCTATTTTTTCATAATTCTGGGTTATGTTTTCATCAATGGTCACATTAGAATCGATACAGTCGTGCTTTTCGAGTGCAGATAGAAACTCAGCGCTGGTAAAGGGACAATCAGTATTAAAAAGAGACTTAAATTGCGCGGATGACAGCGCGCTCTTCAATTGCTCAATAGAAGAAAATACCTGCCAAACACCTTCACTTTTTGGAGGTTGTACGCTGTCGTTTGCGCTAGATTCGAGTGTCGAGTTATCGCTATGTTCGTTCATTGTGTCTGGGCTGTGCTTGTGATTTGATTCGTTCTTCACAAATATCCTTAAAAAACCTGAGTTGTAACACCCTTAGGTAATGGAAATACCATGCTATTCAGGTATTATTGCCTGATATTAAAACATCATTACTATTTTTCGTTAGAAAAAGCTTAATTTAGGCGCTCGTATATGCAACTAGAAGTTCACAAAAGACCAACATTATCGGCATTGACCTGGGTAAAACGTGGTTGGCGTATATTCACGTTAAACCCTTCTGTATTTATGGGAATGGCCGGTGTTCTGATGGTTGTGAGTCTGTTATCTGGACTGATCCCTTATTTTAATTTTGTCGCATTACTCATCATTCCATTTCTAACTGCTGGTTTTTATCAAGTATCTTCTCAGATTGAACAAGACCAAAAGGCCAGCGTCTCAGATATTTTTGAGTATTTTAGTAAACTCAAAGAATACCGTATTTTCTTTAGAGTTGCGGCAGTATCTGTGTTGTTGTCTATTCCAGTTACGGCAGTAGCGACAGGGATGATGGGCCAGTTAGCCGAACAACAAGTCCCTGAGTTTAGCCAAGTTTTGATGTTAAGCGTTTTGTTGCTGATCAACTTTATGGCAACCGCCTTTTTGATTCAGTCGGCTTGGGTTGCACCAGAGAGCTCAATCGTTGATTTAGTAAAGTTGAGCTTTCAAGCCTGTTGGTTAAATGGCATGCCTTTAACCATCTACGGATTGATTTCATTATTCATCATGTTAATCGCAATGCCTATTTTATTGGTGGGTTGGGTAATCGCCTACGCGGCGCTCATGCTGATGTTTCTTCAGGCGTTTTTAGATATTTATCGCCCAGTTCAGGAAGGTGGTCTTGAACAAAGTGACGAGAACGAGACAGCGTCAGTTCAATCACAAACAGAAAACAAAATAGACGAAGAGTAGTGAATGGGTTTTAATCCGGGAATTAAATACGATCCCATAACGGACCCAAAAAAGCTTTATAACCGAGCGCTCTACTGGTTATCTAAGAGAGACTATTCGGTTGCCGATTTCCAAAAGAAACTCGACAAGGTTTGCGAAATCGAAGAAATGAAAAATACTTTACTAACCAAGTTGATCGAAAACGACTGGCTTAGTGAAGAGAGGTATATTAAGGCGTTTATTCGTCATAAAGTGTCCTCTGGCTTGGGTTGGTATCGAATTTTAAACGACCTAAAACAGCACGGCGTCAAAAGTCAGGACGCAGAACATTGGCTTGAGGAGTCTGACACGGATTGGTTTGAACAGGCCAAAGACACCTACCAACGGAAATATGGTGAAACGCTCATTGAAGACCAAAAGGAAAGGGCCAAGCGATTTAGATACATGCAGTATCGAGGTTTTTCAATAGACCAAATAAATTACGCGATATCGACCGACGAATAAGTCGATAGAGCAAAGAACTTACGACAGCAGTAACACATAACAGTCAGGTAAAGCGAATGTATAACACAACGGCCAGTTTAAGAACGGCATTTTTAGAGTATTTCAAATCGAAAGAACATCAGATTGTTCAGTCAAGCTCACTTGTACCGGGCAATGACCCAACATTGTTATTTACCAACGCGGGCATGGTGCCGTTTAAAGATGTGTTTTTAGGAGCGGAAGCTCGACCATATACTCGTGCAACGAGCTCTCAGCGATGTGTTCGTGCTGGTGGTAAACACAATGACTTAGAAAATGTGGGCTACACTGCTCGTCATCACACGTTTTTTGAAATGTTAGGTAACTTCAGCTTTGGTGACTACTTCAAGCAGGACGCCATTAAATACGCGTGGGAGTTTTTGACCAAAGTACTTCAATTACCTGAAGAAAAGTTACTTGTTACGGTTTATGAAACCGATGACGAAGCGTTTGATATTTGGAACAAAGAAATTGGTGTTCCCGCAGAAAAAATCATTCGAATTGGTGACAAGTCTCCAGAGAAAAAATACGAGTCAGACAACTTCTGGTCAATGGGTGACACTGGACCTTGTGGCCCATGTTCTGAGATTTTCTTTGATCACGGTGAACACATTTGGGGTGGTCCTCCAGGATCGCCAGAAGAAGATGGTGACCGTTTTATCGAGATTTGGAACATTGTATTTATGCAATTTAACCGTTCTGCAAACGGTGAAATGGCGCCTCTACCTAAGCCTTCAGTGGACACAGGTATGGGTATTGAGCGTATTGCTGCAATTTTACAAGGCGTTCATTCAAACTACGAAATCGACATTTTCCAAAACCTGATCAAAGCGACCGCTGAGTTATTAAACGTTACTGATTTAGAAAACAAATCTTTGCGCGTGATTGCTGACCACATCCGTTCGACTTCTTTCCTTATTGTTGATGGTGTGATGCCGTCGAACGAAGGGCGTGGTTATGTGTTACGTCGTATTATTCGTCGTGCGGTTCGCCACGGTCATAAGCTTGGCGCTAAAGGCGTATTCTTTAATAAACTTGTTGCAACTCTCGTTGAGCAAATGGGTGAAGCCTATCCTGAACTTGCTCAAAAACAAGCGGTTGTCGAAAAGATGTTACGCATTGAAGAAGAGCAGTTTGCTAAGACATTAGAGCGTGGTTTGGCGTTATTAGAGTCGAACTTGGCGACGTTAGAAGGGACACAAATCCCGGGTGAATTGGTATTTAGCCTTTACGACACTTATGGCTTCCCTGCTGATTTGACGGCTGACATTGCGCGTGAAAAAGAATTAACCATTGATGAAGCTGGCTTCGAAGAGTACATGCTTGCTCAGCGTAAGAAGTCTCAAGCGGCGTCTTCATTCAAAGCGGATTACAACGACCAAATTACGAGCGCTGAAACCTCTGAGTTTAAAGGCTATGACGCAACTGAGTTTGATGCAAAAGTACTTGAGCTATTTGCGGAAGGTCAATCGGTTGAGTCACTGACTGATGGTCAACAAGGTATTTTGGTTTTAGATAATACGCCATTTTATGCGGAATCTGGTGGTCAGTCAGGCGACAAAGGTGAAATTACTCTGGCTGGTGGCTCGTTCGTTGTCGCTGATACTCAAAAGCTAGGTAACGCGATTGCTCATTACGGTACGGCAAATGGCCAAATCAATGTCGGTGAACAAGCCAAAGCGGTAATCGATACAGCACGCCGTGAAGCAATCAAGAAAAACCACTCTGCCACACACTTAATTCACGCTGCGCTTCGCAACGTATTGGGCGAGCATGTTGGTCAAAAAGGTTCATTGGTAGAGGCGGATAAGTTCCGTTTTGACTTCTCTCATTATGAAGGTGTAACGGCCGATCAAATTAAGCAAGTTGAACGTGAAGTAAATCATCAAATTCAGCGCAACTTACCACTAGTAACTGAAGTCATGGCGATTGACGATGCCAAAGCAAAAGGCGCGATGGCACTCTTCGGTGAAAAGTACGACGATGAAGTACGCGTTGTGACTATGGGTGACTATTCAATCGAATTGTGTGGTGGTACACACGTTAACCGCACTGGAGATATTGGTCTTTTCAAAATCGTCAGTGAAGCTGGCATCGCAGCAGGCGTTCGTCGAATTGAAGCTGTGACTGGATTAGCGGCTATTGAACACGTTCATGCACTTGAGTCGACAATCCAAACGGCAGCGAATTTATTAAAAGCTGAGCCGTCAGCATTAGTTGATAAAGTTGAGCAGGCAATTGCTAAATCTAAGTCATTAGAAAAAGAACTACGCCAGTTACAAGACAAATTGGCAAGCCAACAAGGCAGCAACTTAACGGAACAAGTGAAAGTGGTAAATGGAGTTAACACCCTGATCGTTAACTTAGGCGCTGCCGATCCGAAGTCGTTGCGTGGCTTGGTTGATGATCTTAAAAACAAACTTGGCTCAGTTGTCTTACTTCTTGTAGCAAGTAATGACAGTAAAGTGAGTTTAATTGCCGGCGTTACTAAAGATTTAATTGGTAAAGTTAAATCAGGCGACTTAGTAAATGCAGCCGCAGCTGAAGTAGGTGGAAAAGGCGGTGGTCGCCCTGACATGGCTCAAGCTGGTGGCTCACAGCCTGAAAATGTGGATGCAGCTCTTGCAGCAGCAGAAGCCTTTATTGCATCAAAACTAGCTTAACCTTCTTCAATAAATACAAAGCGTCATGGTTTTGAGTTTACAGACTCAAACATGACGCTTTCTCTTATCTAGGCCCAGCCGAGTCTGATCTTTCTTTGCGTTTAAGTCGTATTATATTATGTAGTTATCAATAATTGAGTTCTACAGAAGGTAATTATAAAAATCTTTAGGCTCACTCGTTTTATACAGCAGGTTTCCTACACAGTCGTACCCATATTGGTAATTCTTTGAAAAATTTAATTTATTTCAATATCGATTATGCAAATATTGGGATCTGTTGCTAAGATTTCTGTTGTCGTTGAATGATTTAGTAACAAAAGATTGGCAGCAGGGCGCAGTCATTCGTTTGTAGTGTATTGACGTATTATTTCAACCGACCTTAACCCTAAGGTTATGAATTATTGATAAAAGGTAAATGGAACTGGGACAGTATGCCCTTAGAAGTTTTAAGCATGTTGGCCTGTAAAATCAATTAAATTGTAAGATGCTTTGACTCTAGGTAGAATAGCGTCTATCGGAGAAGTCCGGTACGGAGCTTTCACTTTTGAAAGAAACCTAAGTAAGCATATAAGGAGCTTAGAATGCTTATACTAACTCGTCGTGTTGGTGAAACGTTAATGATTGGTGATGAAGTCACCGTCACCGTCTTAGGAGTGAAAGGCAACCAAGTAAGAATTGGTGTTAATGCCCCTAAAGAAGTCGCGGTTCACCGTGAAGAAATCTACATGCGAATTCAAGCGGAAAAAGGCGGTACGCCTTCGGAAGCTGAATAAGCAAATCAACCGGCCTTTGGCCGGTTTTTTTATATTTGGCTGATAAATTACTAAAAGGCGGGGTAATTGGTTAAAATCAGCGCAGTTGACTAAGCAATGTTAAATTTTTGTTTGACTTATTTTCTTAGATCATTACTATACACCCCGCATTGATTGGAGAGGTGGCCGAGTGGCTGAAGGCGCTCCCCTGCTAAGGGAGTATAGGGTTTGTAGCCCTATCGGGGGTTCGAATCCCCCCCTCTCCGCCATTCAATGTGTTTAAGTAATGCGCGCTCGTAGCTCAGCTGGATAGAGTACCTGGCTACGAACCAGGCGGTCGGAGGTTCGAATCCTCCCGAGCGCGCCATTCTTAAAGTTTAATATTGCGCGCTCGTAGCTCAGCTGGATAGAGTACCTGGCTACGAACCAGGCGGTCGG